>NZ_JAAHIG010000554.1:0-4245 GCF_010692305.1 Moorena sp. SIO4G3
TATAGGGAATAGGGAATAGGGAATAGGGAATAGGGAATAGGGAATAGGGAATAGGGAATAGGGAATAGGGAATAGGGAATAGGGAATAGGGAATAGGGAATAAGGAATAGGGAATAGGGAACTTCAGATCAGGTAATAGGGAAAAAATCCTGTGTACCTCATTACTAGTAGAAGCGCTATATATGGCTGCGGTTCCTTAACAATTATTAGGTTTGAGGATTATTTTAAAGATGCACCATCCCTCACCTTTATCATTGCTGCCTTTACACTTGCTATCTTCATCTTTTATACTTCAAAAATTGCTTTAATGCCCAATCTCTATTGTAGGCTTTTTCCAAAAGTGACATCCTGCCACACTAAACCCTCACGGGATATAATACACATTGCCGTTGATGGCACTGTTCGTTTTCTTTTTGTTTAAACCATGACTGAAGTACCACCAGGCTCTCCTGAAAGTCACCCTCAAACCAATTCAGAACAGATAAATACTGAAGATTTATTAACCTTACTGCGGCGCAAAGAACGCAACTGGGTGGAGTGGGGTAAAGCCTGTCAGCAGCTACAGAAAGCTGGCTACAGTTCTCAGGTAATTTTTGAAGAAACTGGGTTTGAGCCAATTCAACAGAATCAAGTGATGGTGGCATCTCAGGTTTATACAAGTTTGATTACAGTAGGGGTGTCCGAGGCAGTGCGATCGCGTTTTGAGAGTACTGGTAGCGATTCCCTGTACGAGTTGCGGATTCTCACCCAAGAGGAACGAGCTGCTGCTGCTGAATTTCTGGTTGCTAGAAACTTGAACTCCGAAGGAGCCCATGAAGTTGCCAAAGCACTTAAGTCATTTTCCCGCAGAAGCCGTCCACCCGAGGGATTCACCAATCATCCTGGTGATGCTGTTGCCTATCAGTATTGGAAACTTGCCAAACAACACAATGATTTGCAAGAACGTTCTCGTTTGATTGCCCGAGGCTTGATGTTTGCTCATACTCAACAAGCCCGACAACAAATCGAAGAATTACTCACAGGAGCATTTGGTAGCACTCAGCGTCCAGCCCCCAGATTACCCATATACCGCCTCGAAGCTGAAGAAGATTTACCCCGCTTGCTTCCCGTAGTCGGTGCATTACCCCTGACAATAGCTGATCTCAACCAGGTTCCTAAAACTGACTATACCGGTGCTTTCAGTATAGTTAAAGGGCTTCGAGAGCAGACGTTCGTGGCAGTACCCGGCTGGCAGGTAGTTTTGAAGGCACAAGATCCAGTGGTGATTTTGTGTAACAGTAATCAGCTGCCTATTCAACAGAATAACAAACCTGAAGAGATTTTGCTTATTATTGACCGCTCACAGCAGCAGTGGGATGGGGACAGCTACTTTTTGGTTGAAGAATCAGGACAGTTGGAGATTAAGTGGTTTCCAGATTCTCCTGATGTTAGTTTTTTGGGACGCCTGATCCTAGTATTACGACCGAAAAAAATTCTGGATGAAGCCTTGAGTCAAGATGTCTGGCAAATTGATGAATAATTAGTCATTAGTTATTAAGTTAGTTAATTGCTGTTTTGTTGACTCTTGACTATTGCTTTTTTGTTGACTTTTGACTCTTGACTATTAAAAATTACCCTCAACAAAACCCTTCATAAAAAGGCTCAATGAGTTCGATTAGCCAGTACTGCATAGAATGGATCGCCTCCAGTGATCCCAAGCTGTAGCAGAAAAGTAGGAAGCGGGGAGGGTCGAGCCACAACCTCAGGCGAACTAAATCCAGGAATAGACTGGTAATAGGTTTTCACTAACTCCACTCGACTTTGCTCGCTACCATCTCGCCAAGACTGAATCGCCTTTTGAAAAAACATTCGGTTAGAAAAGCTAACAATTGCTATTCCCCCTGGTTTTAAGACGCGATTAATCTCAGCAAAAACTTTTTCGGGGTACTGAAGATACTGAACTGAAACAGCAATCAGGACAGCATCAAAGTCTTGGTCAGGCAATGGCAATTGCTGATTTTGATTCAAGTCTTGGATAAAGTAGTGATTAAGTCTAGGATTTTTGACCAATTCTTCGCCATTCATCCCATGCCCCTCAACATGAGCAAACTCCATGTCTTCTGGTAAGTGAGAAACCCAACTACTCATAAGATCGAGGATGCGGGTGTTGGGTTGTAGTCGCTCCCGATAGAGGTTTACCAGCTGATCAATAAAGCCCTCATCGACATGAGTCACAAACCGTGGAAATGAATAGAACAGAGCATCATCGCTCTCATCCAATTTACTGCGTTGAAGGCGCTGGTCGATCATTGTATGAGCTAATATCTATTTTGTTAAGCTTCCTCACGAATATTATAAAGATTTATGAAGCTTATGGTAAGTATTTCTGAGTTTGGGTTATTTCAAGGAATATTTTGATCCGCTTAGACAGGGTTCTACAAAAAAAATAGGGAAGAGCATTGATATCTCTTCCCCATCGTTGATTTTGGTATTGATTTTGGTATTGATTTTGGTTTTAGAGTGCTTTCCGAGTTTCCTTAAGCTTCCGGCGCAGCATCTGAGTCTTTGAATTCTCCACGGGTTGAAACCGCGTGGATTCTAAGAGTCGTGTCGTTACGCGGGTTGAAACCGCGCTCCACGACGCTTACAGTACTGACGCTTTGAGTAAGTCCAGTCTGTACCGTTGTGGCAGATTCAAAACTGCCCTACCTCCCTCGGATTAACACGAGAAGTTAACCTGTGGATTTACTTTTGATTTAAATAGCTTTCGGAGCGGTTGTACCAAACAATTAGGGCAATAAATTACTACTTTTTGCTGCATTGCTTGCCTGTTCCTTGAGGAGTAGGATTCTCCCCGTCTCTTACTGGCTGGAGTCTCACCGTACTAGCAAAAAATCAACGTAACCAACCTTGTTCTTACTTGCACTTCTATTTTAAAACGATAGCCGGGATAAATCCCGGTACGCTCCACGCCAACTCAATAAATTAAGTGGCTAACTCTCGCTCATGGTTTTTGTGTTTTAGTCGTTGTACCATTCATATTGCCCCTTAGTTACAGTGGGCGGGGAGAGACTCGAACTCTCATGACCATAAGGCCGCCACATTTTGAGTGTGGTGCGTCTACCAATTTCGCCACCCGCCCGTTTGGGCATCCCCATTATTATAACTAATTAGCTGCTGATTTAACAAGGACTGATAAGATTGAGAACTTGCCCAACGGTCAATTTCTCGCGCCCGTAGTACAGGTAAGGGATGGCTCAGTTGAGAGATCTGCAATTGTTGGAGAACTTGACCCAGCTCAGTATCACCAGCGCTATCGTAAGCCCTAGCTTGAGCAATAAACGCATCTAGGTTCAGTTGTGGTGCCAGAGTTGGGGAACCACCAGCCAGTTTCATCAATACAGACATGACCACTCTCGGATTTTGAGTAGCCAGTAAAGCAGCGCGATCGCAACTAAATTCCGCACATCTTAGCCACTCTAACATCTTCTCCTGTATGCTTTGAGCAATGAGCATCCCCCAATTCGGAATTAAACTAGCCGCTAATACCATGATATTGAGCGGTGTTAGGTACACCCCATGTTCACATTTGAGATGACCCAGTTCATGGGCAATAACCGCCTGAATTTCCTCTGGTGTCAGCAGATCAATTAAAGAGGTGTGCAAGACAATGAAAGGCTGTTTACCCCGCATAGCAAAGGTATAGGCATTGGGAGCGGGATTTTGCTGCACATAAAGCTGAGGCGGCTCTAAATCTAAAGTTGTGCAGGCATCTTCGAGTAGTTTATGAAGATGGGGCAGTTGATTTTCTCCCACCAAAACACTAGCAGCAATATTGTTCAGATAAAAAAACTGTTCCGCCACAGGACCTAGTAAATTTCGCACCACCAAGTCTATCCCTGGCAACTGCTTCAGGGCTGTGGTTGCTTCCAAATCTAGGGGATGACGAAAATGATCTGCCTTCAGACCAAATAGTGATGTTTTAGTCATTAGCTGAAAATAATATGTTAGTCGTTAGTCATTAGTCATTACTTATTAGTCTAGGACTTCCCCAAAATCTCTGGCTCAAGCCTAATCTATTGTAGGGTTACAAGCCTTGCGCCCTAACTAGATATAGCGCTACCTATAAGCACGAACCTATATAGCGCCACTGCCTAATTCCTCTAGTCCTTGGTGGTGGTCTTGAACTGACAGACTTTCAACTAACAATCCCCTAAACGCTAAACGACTTACCACAGCCACAGCTTTGATTGGCATTGGGGTTGG
>NZ_JAAHIG010000555.1:0-4230 GCF_010692305.1 Moorena sp. SIO4G3
CCATCTCCCCATCTCCCCATCTCCCCATCTCCCCATCTCCCCCTCTCCCCATCTCCCCCTCTCCCCATCTCCCCATCTCCCCATCTCCCCATCTCCCCATCTCCCCACACTCTTCCCTTATTATTTCCTAATCTGCACTGGCATAATCAAATAAGTCATCTTCAATCCCCCTAGAGGCTTAAAAATTACAGGACTATTAGCTTCATTCATATGCATTGAAATCTCAGAGCTAGAAAGCGCCTTTAAGCCATCAATTAAGTACTTAACATTAAAAGCAATTTCCAAACTATCACCCGATATTTCTACTTCCATTGACTCCCGACCATTACCCAAATCCTTTGCCTCTACCGAGAGGTTAAGCCGCTGGTTAACACTGTCAATATTAAACTTGACAATATTATTTTTCTGGTCAGCTAACACTGCAATCCGTTCTACTGCACTGAGTAATTGACGGCGATCTAGAATGATCTGACGCTCAAAGTGTTTGGGAAGCAGCTGATGATAGGAAGGGTACTGTCCTTCCAAAGTTCGGCTTGTTAAACGCTGTTCTCCCCCTTGACAAACAATCTGACCAGGTTCAAACTGAATCGCAATAGTATCCTGAGCTTGAGCCTTAGATACTATCCGCTCCAACTCCCGTAACGCTCTAGCTGGTAAAGTAAATTCTAGGGGGAAATCATGATCATCCAATTCTTGAGTAGCTTTAGTCGTGGCACTTTCCTGTATTCTCCGATTAGTTTCCACAACTGCTAGTCGGTGACCGTCGGTAGCAGCAAATTCCAAGTTGTCCGACTTTACAGTAAGGTGAACCCCCGTCAGCACTTGCTTAGTTTCATCAGAACTGGTGGCAAATAAAGAACCCTGCAATCCAATCTTTAACACTTCTACAGGAAGATGAACCGCAACGGATGCGTTAACTTCCGGCAGTGCCGGGAATTCCTCAGAACTCATTCCTCGAACCTGATAACGTCCAGTAGCTGAGGTTAAGGTGACAATCAGGCTCTCACTGTCTGTACCTTTACCATCATCCTCTAGAGTAATTTCCCCTGAAGGTAGACGGGAGACAATATCATTGAAGAGTTTTGCTGGCAGGGTAATTTCCCCTCCTTTCTCAACGTCAGCCTTAAAGCTAGTCTGGATACCCAGGCTAAGGTCGAAAGCAGTTAGTAGCACCCGCTGATTTTTTTGGTCTGCTTCTAACAAAACATTACCCAGCACAGGATGAGTAGGGCGAGAAGGGACTACCCGACTCACTAGTGAAAGGTTTGTATTGAGGTCACTTTGACTGCAAACCAGTTTCATGATTGGTTTTCTAATGGGTCTAGCTTTCGCAAAAAACTATAGTACTCGATTAGTAATGTTTCTACAAAACCACCTCAAAAACCTAAGTATTCAGTATTCAGTGGTCAGTATTCAGTGGTCAGTGGTCAGCGGTCAGTGGTCAGTGGTCAGTGGTCAGCGGTCAGCGGTCAGTGGTTAGTGGTCAGTGGTCATTAGTCAGCGGTCAGTGGTTAGCGGTCAGTGGTTAGCGGTCAGTGGTCAGTAGTCAGCGGTCAGTAGTCAGCGGTCAGTGGTCAGTAGTCAGCTATAGTCATTTGAAATAACAATGGAACACTTTTTCGGCTGAAACCCTTTCATAGCAATAAAGAGTTGTCTCAATCTAAATTGAAATGACTATAATAGCACCTCAAGTAGCGATGCAGCGCGTAGCCCATAGGCTGATAGCTTACTCAAAAACAATAGCGCTATACTAATTGGGCTAGTAATCCCTTTGTGGAAAAAGTTGTGGAAAAATTCGGTGATTTTTCCACAGAGCATTTATACTCAGAAGCTATATATTATAGCAGTAAACTCGATCATAGCATCAAGCTCAAGCCGTTAATTAACAAACGTTAATTAAAAAACGTTAATTAAAATATCGCTTTCTAGCCTAATCAGGTAAAGAGTATTTTTCCCTGTTCCCGATTCCCGATTCCCGATTCCCGATTCCCTACTCCCTACTCCCTACTCCCTGCTCCCTAAACGCCAGGACAAAAGTACCTCAAACGTCGCTGATAATTGCTATAAACACGCTTTATTTTTGGTTTTGACTCCTGGCTGTTAGATTTATGCGATCGCTTAACTGAGAAAGTTTCTGAGCTAACTCATCATCTTTTTCCCGCAGCTGAGCAATTTTATCGCAACTGTACATAACTGTCGTGTGGTCTTTGCCACCAAATTCTTCCCCAATTCGGGGTAGGCTCAATTCTGTATGCTGCCTCATCAGATACATCCCAATTTGCCTAGCCGAACTAATTTCTCGCCTCCGAGAGCTACTTTTTAAGTCTTCCACTGAAAGATTAAACGTATCGGATATAGTACTTAAAATCACTTCAGGAGAAGTCTGAATCTTCTTGGTCGGTGGGTTCAAAATCGGGGCAATATTTTCGACATTCATCGCTAACCCCGCAATCGATACATAAGTCACCGCCCTAATTAAAGCTCCCTCTAATTCTCTAATGTTAGAGGTGTAGCTAGCAGCAATATACTCAACTACGTCGTGGGATAGACGTATATTTTCGTCCTCTGCCTTTTTTTGCAAGATAGCCATCCTGGTTTCTAAATCCGGTGGCTGAATATCAGCGATTAACCCCATAGAAAAGCGGGAACAAAGGCGTTCTTCCAAGCTATTAATCTGATGAGGAGGACGGTCTGATGCCAAGACAATTTGTTTGCCAGCTTCGTGCAAAGTATTGAAGGTGTGGAAAAACTCTTCCTGAGTATATTCCTTACCTTCAATAAACTGAATATCGTCTACCAAAAGTACCTCAGCTGTTCGATAATGTTCTCGGAAGCTCTGGAGACTATCCTCGCGAATAGCAGAAATTAAATCATTAGTGAACTGCTCAGTAGAAACATAAAAAATTTTAGAGTCTGGGTTATTCTCCAAGCGGTAATGACCAATTGCCTGCATTAAGTGAGTTTTGCCTAAACCAACACCACCACAAAGAAACAGAGGGTTAAACTCCCGTCCTGGATACTCCCCTACCGCCAGAGATGCAGCATGAGCCATGCGATTATTAGGACCAACCACAAAGCGAGAGAAAACATGCTTAGGATTTAACTTAGACCGTCTTGGCTGGTTTTTAAAGGTATTTTGGGAATGATTAGTGGCTACGGGAAATGACCAGGAAAAGTCAACATCACCAGTCATTGAGTTATTCTCTCCTGTAGCTGTTGTGAAGTGAATTTCCACTGGTTGACCTAAAATATCTTCCACGACATCAGCAATTGTTTTAACGTAATACTTCTGCAACCAATTTCTGGAAAAGGGATTGGGAGTGCGAATCAGCAAGCAGTTATTGTCAAGCTCTTGAGCGCTAGTTGTCTTGAGCCAAGTTTCAAAGGTGGGCTGACTCAGTTGTAGTTTGAGACGTTCTAATACCTGAATCCATAGTTGTTCTGGGGAAATTTTCACCGTTTTTCTTCTACCGTAGTCAATGGTTTCTAAGCTAGATGTCATGAGCAACAGCCCAGACCAAAAGAATAAAAATTCCTTTCCCTTTATCCAACCCCCCAAAACGGTTTACGGATGTTCAGCATATGAAGGTACTCTTTGAGCATTTGATCGAATAAGCTTGACGGATATAGACGTTTGGCTTTTACTATGGCGAGTGAAACACTACAAATTGCTCAGTTAGGTAACCCGATTTTACGGCAGCACACTAACCGAGTAGATAATTTGCTAGATGAACGCCTTCAACAACTGATTGATCACCTCATAGCAACTGCTACAGCAGCAAATGGGGTTGGCATTGCAGCACCCCAAGTATCTCAATCCTATCGTTTGTTTATCGTAGCGTCTCGTCCGAATTTAAGGTATCCCCACGCACCGTTGATGGAACCAACGGCTATGATTAATCCTGCCATTATTAGTCATGACACTGACATGGTTAAGGACTGGGAGGGGTGTCTGAGTATTCCCGGAATTCGAGGGTTAGTACCCAGGTATACTAGAATTGAGGTGGAGTATACTAATCGGTATGGTCAGTGTCAGCGGCAACAATTAACAGACTTTGTAGCCAGGATATTCCAGCATGAATATGACCAATAATGAACAAAAATAATCAACAGCTTTTCAGTTGTGTGATCATGTCAGAAATATGATCACACAACTGAAAAGCTGTTGATTATTTTTGTTCATTATCATCATCATCTTCGTCCTTATCATCACCAAAAGTAGCAACATCA
>NZ_JAAHIG010000556.1:0-4216 GCF_010692305.1 Moorena sp. SIO4G3
TCGGTCGTTTAATCTTCCAATACGCTTCCTTCAACAACAGCCGTTCCTTGCACTTCTTCTTAGGTGCATGGCCTGTAATCGGCATCTGGTTTACTGCACTGGGCATCAGCACCATGGCATTTAACCTCAACGGTTTCAACTTCAACCAGAGCATCATCGACTCACAAGGTCACGTGATCAACACCTGGGCTGATGTACTTAACCGCGCCAACCTAGGTTTCGAGGTCATGCACGAGCGTAACGCTCACAACTTCCCTCTAGACCTAGCTGCGGCTGAAGCTACTCCTGTAGCTTTGACTGCTCCAGCTATCAACGGCTAATTTCAACTTGGCATAATTTGCTAAGTTAAAACAAAGCGCTCTCCAGATGGGGAGCGCTTTTTTGTTTTGATCTATGCCATTTGATCTGGTTGCGATCGCTATATATAGCGTTTCTAGGACTCATGAGGTACACAGAATTGTTTCACTCTTGGCTCTTGCCTAATCCCTGCTCCCTGCTCCCTGCTCCGAAGTCCCTAAAACCTAGATATTTGTACCTCACAAGTCGTAGAATTGCTATAGTTTCTTAAGTGTGTTGTATTCAACTAATGGTCGATGAGCAACTCGAACAACTTCGGACTTTTGGCACTTGATGACTGTAATCGCAGGATAAGCACTAACTTCAGTGGGAAACGCCTGAGTATCGACCATATCAATATAGTAAGCAGGGCAAACGCATCTAAATTCTAAAAGCCTTACTCAGAATAGATTTCAAAATTAATAAGCATAAATACTTATCCTATGAATCTCATATCCAGTAGGCATTTCAAAATAAGATGCGTTTACCCTGGACTCAGTACAAGCTTCCGAGTATTATTAGGGACAGCCAAAGGATGATGAGCAAATCTTCCAAAGAACGGAATCACCATTTTTCAAAATAGCTGTGTCGATCCCAAATTCTGAAAAATTATTATTAATGAATAAAGCCCAAAACTGATCTTGCCCAGGAGGAACACTATCAATACTGGTGACTAAATCTCCAAAGGGACAAGAAAATTTAGTCTTGAATTGTAGCTCCCCTAACTCAGATAGATTACGCATCGCTAAGCTAACAGTGCTATTTTCAATCCAAGGGGCATATGTATCAAGGTCTGAACCAATTGGAAAATCAACTTTGAAGTTGACAGTACCTTTAGCTCCAGAACAAGTCCAAGGAATTCTGGGACCATTGGCTGTTATGGCCCATTTGTAACAACCACCACCAGATTCGCCTAGTCCGCCATCACAACTGTCAAGTTTATGGCATTCTTGCTTGGAAATATTGCCTTGAGGTGCATCAACCCAGTTGTAGTTACCTGTATAATTCTCCATCCAATAACATCGAGGTAAATTAGCCAACTTGATATCTGCCGATACAAAGGAAGCAGTGACTTGTTCATCTAAAGCAAGAACAGGGACGCTGAACCAAAAGCAAGTGCTTAGAAAGATTGCAAGAAGACTAAAGAATACTTTCATTGTTGTTACCTCCACGGTGAGCAATTACCCAATTTTCTCCAATTTTCCAGACCTGAGGAGGTGACATGAGCCCTAAAAAGCTTAGTAGATAAGGCTTTGATGCAAATCAGCTTAGGGAAGATACAGTCCCAAATTAACCCTCGATTCATTTAATGGCAAGCTCAAACCCTTATAACTACGTATAATGCCAGCCCAAAACAGCATGTAGATTTTTGTAACTTATGGGTTGAAATGACTACCCAGTAAGGATTTCAGCTTGCATTTCACCCCCCCAGTTTCCAGACACTTTCCATTTTAATAACAATTTCGGATGATAAGTAGTCCCAGAGAAAAAAAGAGATGTTTGTAAAGGATTATTTCACGCCTCGCCGGTTAACATACTCAACCTTATGTCCGTTGCGCTCTCGAAGAGCCTCAAGTCCTACAGTCCAGGGTAAACGCATCTAATATCAAATCCGGCTAATCAGTTATCGCAAACGTTAGAGCTCTTGCAAAAGTTTTTTGTGATATATATAATTAAAGATTAATTATTTTTTATACAACCGACCGAAGTTAAGCATGAAATATTGGAAAGCCACAAAACTATCCTCTAAAAAATTCAAACGACTTACAGGAATTAGTCCCAAAACTTATAGGCTAATGGTTTGTTTAGTTAAAGGGAAAGATGCTAGTAAAAAGAAAACCGGTCGTCCCCCTAAATTAACAATTGAAGATCAAGTATTAATGGTTATTCAATATTGGCGAGAATATCGCTCGTATTATCATATCGGCATGGACTGGGAAGTTTCAGAATCTACAGTTTATCGAACGGTTCATAAAATTGAAAATATATTAATTCGCTCGGGAGAATTTAGTTTACCAGGCAAGAAAAAATTATTAGAATCTTCTTTGAATGAAAAGTTGATTGTAATGGATGTCATGGAAAGTCCAATTGAAAAACCTCAAAAGTACCAAAAAAGTTTTTTTAGTGGAAAACAAAAAGAACATACTTTAAAAACACAAATCATTATTGAGCAAAAAACGTTTAAAATACTATGCTTAAGACATTGAAAGGGGAAAATGCATGATTTTCAACTATTTAAAACTAGTGGAATAAAAATCAACAAATTAGTTAAAATTATAGCTGATAAAGGATATCAAGGAATCTCCAATATTCATGAATTGAGTGAAACTCCTATTAAGAAACCTAAGGGAAAAAATCTCACCAAAGCACAGAAAAAATATAATCGAGAACTAAATCGATTAAGACTTGTTATTGAACATGTTAATCGTCGGCTAAAAATCTTTAAAATCCTGTCTTATCGATATCGAAATCGCCATCAAAGATTTGGATTAAGGGCTAATTTGATTGCGGGAATTTATAATCGAGAATTAGCGGGATAAAATCAGCTAAAAAATTCAATTTATAGTTAGACATTCAGGGATTATTTAATAACTGAATTGGGACTTCATGTCAAATTTTATAATTGAGCACTCACGCCACAAAAGTTGCTCGAAAACCTGGGGAGATTATTACTATTTTTACACCAAAAATTTTAAACAAAAACAAACCCTGATTATATCACAAAATATTTATGCAAGAGTTCTGTTGTTTGAGGCCACCAATGAAAACACAGGGCTATTTCATTCTAAAAATGCGCTCTTTGTGTGTGAGCGTCCAAATTGGCAGTATCGCTGTGCTTGAGCCATATTGGAGAAGCCATTGGAGCGATAGATATTCAGCGCAAAATTACGAGCAACTGCAAAGATTTGGGCGTTGCTGATTTTGGGTATGGTTTTGCCCCCCTAGCCCCCCAATTCTGGGGGGAACAAAACTCTTAAAGTCCCCCAAAGTTGGGGGATTTAGGGGGCTGTAATAAAACCAGATAATCGGGCATTCATTCTTTAATTCAGCAACGCCCACCGTTCGACCCCGCTTTACCCACTTAGCTTGTTACGACTCAGTGGGTAGGGGTAAGGCTGTCACTCGGATTTCACGAGGGTCAGAAGTTACCGAAAGAATAGTGCAGCCTTTATGGTCAGCAGGTTAGGCATCATAGGAGTAAGGTTTTGTACTAAGGCTGCACTATTCTAAGGTTTTGTCTCCGGGTTGGTATTTCACCAACATGGTTATCAAGTTGTCAAGGTTCAATTACCTGGCGACTAATCTCCCAAACCTTTATAGGGTAAGGTTTATAGTCAACGAATCGCACAGTCACATATCTCCTTATGGGTCGGGCTTTCACCGACATCCTCTAGACAGTTAGAATTCAGAAGTTTTATTTTCATGAATCCCCCAACTCATACTCCTCCAGTTGCTGAAGGTTCCTAGTTGGAACGAGCCGCACATAGCACTACCCATTAAGGTGTTTGACATTGATAGAAGCTGAAAACCTATTGTACTCAACTTTTGCATGCATGCTTTTTGCATGCATGCCTCTTGCCTCTTGCCTTGCCCGTAGCGCTATTTTGGTTTACCTATTCTTCCAATATCACCTTAATTTTTATTTGTCAATACTTACGTAATATAAGTCTCACTTATTTACAGTATTTAATAACCTGAGGGTAAATTACTCGAAAAACCCTTTACAAAACTAAATATATTACTTAACATAAGTACATGAAGGCGCACACAAGCCGGACGAACCTCGATAACTTCATATTCATACCCGCAATCATAAGAACATGACTACTGTATTACAACAGAGCAACACCTCTGTGTGGTCTCAGTTCTGCAATTGGGT
>NZ_JAAHIG010000557.1:0-4153 GCF_010692305.1 Moorena sp. SIO4G3
TGAGCCGCACCACAACTAGTGCGGCTCTTGAGTTTGAAGAGACTGTTAGTTCATCACCCTACCATTTGCCTGCTGGCACACTCCTAAGGCAGAGTCATTATCGGCTCGAAAAAGTCCTAGGAGAAGGGGGATTTGGCATTACCTACCAAGGAATTTACCTACCTAACTCTGCTAAGGTTGCCATCAAAGAACTCTGGCCAGAAAAAGCAGCTAGGATTGGTAAAACCATTACTTGGCCCCCTTCTATTGCTCCGATTGACCGACAACGACAACTCCACAAATTTCAGTTAGAAGCCAGTTACTTACAAAAATGCTCCCACCCTAATATTGCTCAGGTTTATGATTGGTTTGAGGAGAATAATACTGCCTATTTAGTCATGGAGTTGATCTCTGGAAAGTCCTTATACAAAATCTTACAACAAGAAGGTGTTCTTTCGGAAGAGAAGCTCAAGGGCTATTTTATCCAAGTAGCAGAAGCCCTAACCGTTGTTCACTCTAATCAACTATTACACAGAGATATTAAACCTGATAATATTCTAATTGATCACCAAGATCGAGCCGTATTGATTGATTTCGGTGCTACTAAAGAATTCATGGCCGGTCAAACCCGTGAAATGAGTGTAACCTTGTCACCAGGATACGCTCCTCTTGAGCAATACAGTTACCGGAGTAAGCGTTGGCCAGCTACGGACATCTATGCTCTATGTGCTTCAATGTATGAGTTACTCACTGGTGAATTACCAGCTCAAGCTACGGAAAGGGCTGGATCAGAAACGTTAATTCCACCACGACAGTTAGCTCCTCAGATTACACCCCAAACTGAGCAGGTGATCTTAACTGGAATGAGAATGAAGGTAGAGGAGCGATTTCAGACAGCCGAGGAACTGATTGATGCCTTCAAAGGCAAGTTTGTTTCTCCCAGTCAAAGGAAAGCGTGGGGATTACTTAAGCAAGGAAAGTTAGCAGAGGCGGTTCAAGCTTATCAACAGTGTCTAACTAATCAGCCAAACCATGGTGAAGCTGCCGTTGAACTAGCCCTAGTCCAGATGCATCTCAATGATGCTCAGGCTGAGGTGGCAGCAGAAACAGCGATTCGACTACAACCAAATGATGGCAGGAGCTATGGGGTTTTAGGACTGGTAAATTGCCGTAAATCAAATTGGTCAACAGCGGTAAAACAGTTGCAACAAGCAGCAGACTTAGCTCCCCAAGAGGTTTGGATACAAGCTAATCTAGCTTGGGCATGGGGAAAGCTTGGCAATTGGCAACAGGCAGAGTCTGCTGTTTCCAAGGCACTACACATTGATAGTAACTGTACCGATACTTTTTAGCTACCAAAATCTAGAAAGCAGATTTTAGCCCACTAATGCAAGCTGCTCTCGCAGCCAGGGGGTATCTCCCAAGGCCAAGATAGGTTTTGTTCCGCTCTTGGCGCAATTATCTGTGTTTAATAGAAAACGCAACCACTATCATTAAAGCTTTGGTTTTCGGCTTCAATTCAAGGAACCAGAATGTTTTCAATGACACTATAAAACCAATCAAAGTCTAACATATTTTTGTAGATACTGCAAGATATTTGGATAAAATCGTCAACAGTGGCTAGCCTTTGCCCTAGGGTTACAAGCGTGGATTAATGTCAATCAACAGCAATGGAAACGAGCAATTCGGGCTGCTACCCAGGCACTGTTCAAGTCAAAACAGGCTCAGTCTAGGGAATCCCAACAACTACAACAATGGATATATCCCTATTTAATCATTGCTTTGGAAAAGGCAGTTGTTACCAGGCAGTCTAGGGACGTGGAGCGCCGGATTATAGAGTTTACCACTCAAGTCCCCGATAGTGCAGTTGCTTGGGGATTGAAAGGTTGGAAGCAAGCTGTGCAAGGGTTGTGGACTGAGGCTCTGGCCAATTTTGAGCAAGCCAGCCAGAAAGCAGACGTTCCTAGCTGGGTATCCCTGAATCAAGGAATCACTCAGGAACACTTGCAGAATTATCAAGGTGCTATCCAAACCTATCAAGCCTACATTCAGAAATTTCCATCTGATGCCTTTGCTTTATTCCGTCTAGGCACTTTACTAGGAAAAGTCGGACAATGGGCACAAGCACGCTCCCATCTGGAAAAAGCCGTGCAGTTAAAACCAGACTATGCTGAAGCTTGGCATAACTTAGGTTGGGTTTTACTGAACATCAGAACTGTGGATGGTCAGGTTGAGAATTTTCGTCCCCTTTTGTCCGCCTATCGTCAAGCATCTGAATTTTACGTGCAACAGTACCAATCGGAATTAGCTGGAGCAATTAGACAAGCCTTTGAAATAGCTGGGGTTGAGCTTTAGATAATTTCTATACAGGAGCGTACAAATTTTGTATCCATTCCCATTCTTGGGCTAAACCTTCGGATAGGGATACCTGAGGTTGATAACTTAGCAGGGTTTTGGCCTTGGTAATGTCTGCTGCCGTGTGACGTGCATCTCCTTTGGCTTTTTCGATGTAGTTTTTCTTAATGGGATGTCCAACAATTTGTTCAATGGTGTCGAGAACATCCGCTAGCACCACTCGGCTACCACCACCAACGTTAAACACTTCCCCAACAGCACCTGGTTTATTACCTGCAGCCAGATTCGCCGCTATGATGTCTTTGATGAAGGTGAAGTCTCGGGTTTGCTTTCCGTCACCATATATGCTAATGGGTTCATCGGTAAGAATCGCTTTTAGGAATTTGTGAAATGCCATGTCTGGGCGCTGCCTGGGTCCATATACGGTGAAATAGCGTAAGGCAGTAACGGGTACACCAAAGTTATGGTAATAAAGTAAGCATAGGTGTTCTGCAGCTAGCTTGGTTACCCCATAGGGGGAAACCGGTTGGGGAAGAATGGTTTCAGATGTCGGTAGGGCTTCGGCATTACCATAAACTGAAGAGCTGGAAGCGTAGACTAATCGGGTGAGATGTTTGGCATCTTTGGCAGCTTCGAGTAGGATTTGGGTAGCATTAATATTGCGCTCGGTATAATCCCGAAAACCATCCCCCCAACTGGCACGAACTCCAGCTTGTGCTGCTTGATGATAAACTACCTCTACATCGGTGAGGAGCGATCGCCAATCCAAGGTCTGAATATCACTTTCGATTAACTCAAAAGCGGGATGGTCTTTAAAATTTTGAATATTCCGGCGTTTTAGCTTGGGATCGTAATAATCGTTAAATTGATCAATACCAATCACTCGCTCACCTTGATTCAAAAGGGCTTCTACTAAGTTAGAACCGACAAAACCCGCAGCACCCGTAACGATATTAATAGCCATAAAATTTAATATTTAAAACTATTGGTTAAGCTTTGGTCAGACTAGTTTATTTTTCAATGTATATTAAATCTAGTCTGGCATACTATTTTAAATAGTTACAAATTTTTTTTTTGGTAAAAATGGATTCAATACTTTGGTAAGCTCATAGAATAAGATAGACTATTCAGCACAGAGTTTACAAAGAAAGTGAAGATTTTGGTAATTGGCAATGGGGGAAGGGAGTACGCCCTTGCTTGGAAGCTACTGCAATCTCAAAGTATTCAGCAGGTGATATGTGTTCCTGGTAATGGTGGCACCGCTACACTAAGAGGTTGCCAAAATCGTTTATTAAACGTTCAAGATTTTGATGGAATTGCTGAGTTTGCTCTGGTTAACGATATATCTCTAGTGGTGGTTGGTCCAGAACTACCACTGTCTTTAGGTATTACAGACTATCTCCAAAGTAAACATATCCCTGTATTTGGTCCGACCCAGGAGGGAGCGCAAATTGAGTCGAGTAAGTCTTGGGCCAAGGATTTGATGCAGTCAGCTGGTGTTCCTACCCCAAGTTTTGCTGTGTTTACGAAACCAGAACCAGCATTGGCTTATCTCAAAACCCAGGTAGCACCGATTGTGGTCAAAGCCGATGGCTTAGCAGCGGGTAAGGGGGTAACTGTTGCGGCTACCATAGACGAAGCAGAAACGGCTGTGCAGTCACTCTTTCAGAATGGGTTTGAGACGGTAGTGATTGAAGAGTGTGTCACCGGTCAAGAAGTTTCGGTTTTGGCTGTTACCGATGGCTTGACGGTTCGTCCCTTACTACCAGCTCAGGACCATAAGCGAATTGGGGAAGGGGATACCGGTCCGAATACCGGA
>NZ_JAAHIG010000558.1:0-4135 GCF_010692305.1 Moorena sp. SIO4G3
AAACTATCGAGCAGTGCAATGAAATTCTGCGCCCCTATCTGGAGCATTCCCTAATAGAGGTACTGTATCCTACTCAAGTAGAAGAGCAGGTTTCATCTGTTTTAGATCAAACCGCCTATACCCAACCGGCCCTATTTGCCTTTGAATATGCCCTCTATCAACTTTGGAAATCCTGGGGTATAAACCCAAATGTAGTAATGGGGCATAGCGTTGGCGAGTATGTGGCTGCTTGTGTAGCTGGGGTTTTTAGCTTAGAGGATGGTCTCAAACTAATCGCCCATCGCGGAAAATTAATGCAGCAGTTGCCGTCTGGCGGTGAGATGGTTTCACTTTTGGCGGAGCAGGAGCAGGTTAAAGAAGCGATCGCACCATTACATGATCGAGTAGCAATTGCTGCTATTAATGGCCCATTAAGTATAGTGATTTCCGGAGCCAGTGAAGATCTTGGTACTATTTGTGACAAATTAGAAGCTAAGGGAATCAAGACCAAGCAGCTACAGGTATCCCATGCTTTCCATTCCCCATTGATGGAACCGATGTTGGCAGAGTTTGAAGCAGTAGCTAAACAAGTCACTTATAACAAGCCTCGAATCAAACTTATTTCTAATGTCACTGGCAAACTGGTAGGTGATGAGATGACTTCTGCTGAATATTGGGTTAACCATGTCCAGCAACCAGTGAGCTTTGCCCAGAGCATGAAAAATACCTATCAAGAGGGTTGCAAACTGTTCCTAGAAATTGGACCCAAACCAATATTACTGGGGATGGGACGTCAATGTGTACCAGAAGATGTAGGAGTATGGTTACCATCATTGCGTCCAGGAGTGGATGAGTGGCAACAAATGCTCTCTAGCTTAGGACAATTGTATGTAAAAGGAGCCAAAATAGATTGGTCAAGGTTTGACTCTGACTATAGTCGTCAGAAAGTAGCATTGCCGACTTATCCATTCCAACGGGAACGTTATTGGATAGAAACCAACAACAACTTCTGGCCTAAACAGCAATTTTCAAAAGGAGAAAACCTCCATCCCCTATTAGGTCAAAAGCTAAATTGTGCAGGGGAACAACAAATATTTGCATCACAAATAGGAGAAAAATTCCCCAATTATCTCAGCCACCACCGAGTATTTAATCAAACACTATTTCCCACAACCGGCTACCTAGAAATAGCAATATCAGCAGGAAATCACCAATTAAAAACACCCCAGATAGTAATAGAAGACCTAACCATAGGTAGAGGATGGATACTACCAGCAGGAAAATTGACAAATGCCCAAACCATACTCACCCCAACAGACAACCAAAGCTACAAGTTTAAAATATTTTCTCAACTTGAAGAAGAAGAGTGGAGACTCCATACCACAGGAAAAATCAGAAAAGAGTCACCCCCCCCTAGTCATACAAAAATTGACCTAGAAAAATACAAGAGTGAATGTAATCAAGCAATAGAAGTCAAACAACATTATCAAAAATGTCAACAATTGGGGATAGACTACGGAAATAGCTTCCAAGGCATTCAAGAATTGTGGTCGGGTTCAAACCAAGCACTAGCTTATATCAAACTCCCCGAAGAATTGATAACACAAACAAGCGACTATAATTTCCATCCAGCACTATTAGATGCAGCCTTGCAAGTAATATCTCATGCACTGCCAGAAACGGATAGTGAGAAAACTTATCTGCCAGTAGGAATAGAAGAATTCAAACTATATAAGAATCCCGGGCTAAGTTTATGGGCTTACGCATCAGTAACCAGTCCCGAAGTGAAAACTCCAGAAAGTTTAACGACTATTGTCACCATAGTAACTCCTTCAGGAGAAATAATTGCCAACCTCAAAGGTTTACAACTAAAACTAGCAACTAAACAGACCCTACTGGGAACAGAAACCGAATCAATAACAGATTGGTTGTATGAAATAGAGTGGAGAAAAAAAGGTATTTTAGGTAAACTATTACCTCCATATTTCCTGATACCTCCTGTAGAAATTAGCCAAAAATTAACTCCCAGTCTAACAGAATTAGTAACTCAAGTAGATAATGCTCGTACCTCAGAAATTGGCAGGAGCTTAGAAGAATTAAGCGTAGATTATATAGTGCAAGCCTTGGGGTCAATGGGTTGGTCATACCAGCCAACAGAGAGCTTCGACTTGGAGGCAGCAGTCCAACGTTTAGCCATAGTTCCCACCCAGCGACGACTGTTCCAGCGTTTGCTAGAAATCTTAGCAGAAGTAGGAATACTCCAGTGCCAGCAACAACGGTGGCAGGTGCAACAAACCTTAGAGAAAGTCAACCCGACTCAACAAAGCCAGAGTTTACTGAGTCAATATCCAGAGGAAGCAGCAACATTGACATTATTAGACCGTTGTGCATCTCAACTAGCGGTCGTACTAAGAGGAGCAATAGACCCAGTACAATTGGTGTTCCCTCAAGGAGATTTAACCACAGCAACCCAACTGTATCAAGACTCAAGTGTAGCGAAAGTGATGAACACGATCGTGCAAAAAACCATCACTCAAGCTATTGAGAAATTACCACCGAGCCGAGGGATAAGGTTGTTGGAAATCGGAGCTGGAACAGGAGGGACAACTAGCTATATTCTGCCCCATCTCAATCCCAACCAAACAGAATATAGATTTACCGATATTGGGGCATTGTTCACCAGTAAAGCCCAAGAGAAATTCCGGGATTATCGATTCCTGGGCTATCAAACCTTAGATATAGAGGTAGACCCGACCAGCCAAGGATTTGAATCTCATCAATATGATGTAATTATTGCGGCCAATGTCCTCCATGCAACCGCAAGTCTCAAGCAAACCTTATCCCATGTGCGGCAACTGTTGGCACCAGGGGGCATGTTGGTCTTGTATGAAGCAACAACTCGGATTAGGTGGGCGGATTTAATCTTTGGACTATTAGAAGGATGGTGGAAATTCAGTGATGATGAATTACGACCAGACTACCCACTGCTGAGTCGCCAGCAGTGGAAAAAGGTGTTAAGTGAGACAGGTTTTACTGAGGTAGTAACTCTGCCAGAAGTTGAGGGAATGGCAGAAACTTTGTCTCAACAAGCAGTAGTTGTTGCCCAAGCAGCTACCACAACCTTAGAACAAACGAAGGAGACACCGAAGGGTTGGTTGATACTAGCAGACACTCAAGGAATTGCTCAACACTTAGCTAGCCAACTGCGCTCAGTAGGAGACGTTTGTACCTTAGTATTTGCAGGAGAGAGCTATCAACAGCTTGCCCCGGAAGAATTTACCATTAACCCCGACAACCTCTCAGAATTTGAGCAACTGATAGAGACTCTAGCCGCCAAATCACCATCTTTATCGGGAGTAGTACAATGTTGGACAACCGAAGCAGGGCTAGGTAAAACTATCAACTCTGAGGAATTAGAAAACTTATCTCGGCTAGGGTGCGGCACAACCTTATCTTTGGTACAAGCCTTAGTCAAAGCCGCATTATCTCAATCACCCCGGTTATGGTTAGTAACGAATGGTGCTCAACCAGTACCGTCAAATCATCCGGTCATACCAGGAGTAACTCAATCTTCGGTGTGGGGAATGGGAAAAGTGATTAGCTTGGAACATCCAGAGTTAAACTGTACTCGTATAGATTTAGACCCAGAGGAGACTATAGAGGGTCAAGCTGATGCACTCTTTAATGAAATCTGGTCGGAGGATTCCGAAGATCAGGTGGCATGGCGTGGGGATGGTCGTTATGTAGCTCGGTTGGTGGGTAGTCGTCATCGGCAACCAGTGGCACAACAGTTGGTGCCATCTCAACCATTCAAACTAGGAAGTTCCGAGAAGGGTAGTTTAGATAACTTAATCCTAGAGCCAGTTACTAGACGTTCGCCAGGAGCAGGGGAAGTAGAAATTAGAGTTAAGGCAACAGGATTGAATTTTCTAGATGTAGTATCTGCATTAGGATTAGTCCCTCAGCAAGTGGATGGAATGTCTCAAAAACACTTAGTAGAGATGGACAGTTTTGGTGCAGAGTGTGCGGGTGAAGTAGTAGCTGTAGGGTCAGAAGTCACAGAGGCTCGATGACGAAGATCTCACCCAATAGCCGGCGGGTGGCTTCCGCAACCACGATTTGTCCAGGCGCAGCTTCCGCCTGCAGTCGCGCGGCC
>NZ_JAAHIG010000559.1:0-4123 GCF_010692305.1 Moorena sp. SIO4G3
CTCTGGTACTTGAATAGTTGTCCAATGGGTTTTATGCTGAATGATAGCTAAGTTAGTAACCACTACAACTAACCAAGGGGAAAAGGCTAGAAACCCTGCAACAGATGCTATAAAATAAGCAAAACTAGTTTTATTAAGGCGAAAACGTTCTAGAATAAAGACATAAATTACATGTCCAATAGCCACAAATATAGAAAAGAGAAACGTGTAAAGACTAAGTGCCAATGTGACACCATAGATTACCCATGACCAGAGGTAGTGTGTTACTTTTCGACTATTCTTGGTTTTTCGGATAGCTCGTAACAGAGACGCGCAAGATAAGATAATAGTCAATGTCCATAGACTATATTCCCGTGCTTCTTGAGCGTAGAGCACATGAAAGGGAGATACCGCTAAAAGTGCCACAGCTACCCATCCCACTAAAGGGGATTCAAATAATTCTAAGCACAGCCAATAGATAGCTGGAAAAACCAGCAGGCTAAACAGAACAGATAAACCCCTAGGGTGATTGACAGCAGCACCAAATAGCTGCCGCCAATACCGCGCCATTAAATAATAGAGGGGTGGATGTTCTGGATTTTTAGCTAAGGCATTAATAGTATCCCCTAAATCTTTTTCAGGATTGGGATGCTGATACTTTTGTAAGTCTTCAACCCCAATCACCCTACCATCAAAAACTTCCTTAATTACTTCATCTCCGGTGTAGCCAGAACTCCGAATTGAGGTATAAACCTCATCGTGCCAGTATATTTTATGGTTTAGATTGAAGCAGCGGAAGAAGATTCCTAGCAGTAAAAGGACGATAATTAAAAATCGCCATCTTAGGGAAAAATACTGCTTAGATGGTTTCGTCATATATTAAATTTGTGCTTGGGATTCCATTCACCAGTATTTTAGATAGAAAGGTCTTAGGTTAATGGTTTTTTGTATTTAATCCCTACTCCCTACTCCCTACTCCCTACTCCCTAATCCCGCTCAACCCAGGGCTTTGTACTTCACCGAATTGAGAAATGCTATAATTTATGACTACCTGGTTTTTTGGGCCAAATCTGGCTCGTTTGGATTGGAAGTAGTAGCTAAAAATAGCTGTGGTAGTAGTAGTCCAGAATTAGCTTTGTAGTCAGCAAACTCTGGATAGCGGGAGAGAGACTTATCTTTTTTGAGCATATTGGGAATAAATATACCTGCGATAAAACCTGCCAGAATCAAAAAGGGTAGCCAGTGCTGAGCTAGCATGGCAAAAGCAGAGTAGATCAGGATTTCTCCCAAGTAGTTTGTGTTTCGACAGCGAGCAAAGAATCCTTCTGTTATTAATCCAGAACGATACTTGAGAGTATAGTATTTCTGGGCATCACTGGCATAGGGTCGAAAAACTCCCATGACATTAATCGAAATGGCAGCAGCTACCAGGGGTAAGGGAGGCTCAGAACCACTGCTAATCAGAATAAAGGGAGCAACCCAGTAGAGCATTATTATTCCGGAGCCAAGAATTCCCATGCCAATAGGTATTTCTTGCTCCCACTGCTTGTCTGGATAGATACGGTCTTTGAGTAGCCACATCACCCCATAGGTACCATGGAGGGCTAGGTAAACCCATGGCCCAAGGGTGAAATTCTGCTAGACAACCATTAATCCCAGCACTACTGGAGCGGTAAGTGCTTTGAAAAGATTGATGAAGTGTTTGATTTTCATAGGTAGGGTGTCTTGTAGATTAAAGGCTTGCTAAGTCACTACCGTAATTATACGGAAATTTGTGATCGTTTTTCCAGAATTAACGGCTCTATCAGTGGATTGAAATTAGTGTTCAGGAGTAAGTGAGTAACTACCTGGACATACATTATAGTAACTGTGTTAACTTTTTTAAAGTGACTCAATCTCTTACTGTTCAAAGTTTCCAGTTTTATAGTTTATAATTTATCTAGTCAACATTAATTTAATACGTCTACTGATCTTTAAGGTTATATTACTACCGTAATTATACGTAAAATAGTCATTGCTTTCATAAAAAATCACAAATAAATTAAGTATATTAAATACCTTAAATGTATCAATAAATACTTGCTTATTTCAGGATATTTTCTTAAAACAATTCGCGTAATACTCAGTATTTTGTCTTAAAAATAGTCTAATTGATAGAACTATGATTTATGATCAACTAGAACGTTTACATTTGATTTGTGAACAAAGAACCCTCTTTAAATAAGAGTTTTAGCTAGTTTAGCGTTCACGAATCATTTAGAAACGCGCTTAGTAGTTCTCGATCGGGTGAGGTACTTTCCTCTTTAGTTTTAGGGAGCAGGGATTAAGGAGCAGGGAGCAAGTCATAAAATTTATTTAGATGTACCTCACCCTTACTATGAAACGCTATAGCTCAGGTTTAATCAACGAAAGCACTTTAAAACTATTATGTTGATCATTGATAAAGAAGCAGCTACTCAACAAGTTGAGTGGCTGGATAACTCTACAATTATTTTCCAAAATCAACTATTCACTAGAGGTTTTGATATTTTTCCAAATGCTTATAAAAAAGCATTCAAGTTTTGTTTGTGTAAAATATCTGAGGAATCTCAGCCTCTGTATTTGCTTTTAGAACATCCACATTTTTTTACACTTTGGATGGAGCAACAAAAAGGAATTTTATCCAACGAAATTTTTAGTTTTCCAATAAATATTGTTCAACCTAAATCCACGGATTCGTTATCACTACAAGCAGCTAGATATAAAGCGGAAACTCTTAGACATCTTGATGGTGAAGAATCCAGAAATCATAACCAGTTTTCTACGGCAGTTTTACCTGATTCACTCCCGGAAGATATTTCAGCTTCCAAAGCTTCAGTAGTTACTGAAAACGTCGGATACTGGTACAATTCAACAGAATCTGATTCCCCGGAAAATTCAAAAGTAGCTACTGGTCATCTCAATCAAGACCAAGAGATTCCGGAATCTGAATTTCAAGTGCATCCTAGGTGTCAGCAAATTACTGAGCAATGTCTTAAACGGCTGTCTAAAAATAAATATCGAGGAATTTATTACCAGGAGCAAGATTTCTTGATCCAGCTACGGCAATCGGAGTTATAGCGCTACGCGCAAGGGCAAGAGGCAAGAGGCAAGAGGCAAAAGTTTACTACACAAGGTTTTGCTGCTTGTATCAATGTCCTAACTTTAATGCGTAGTGCTATATCTCCCAATTCTGAGGCATTGGATCAAAAAGGCTCTAAAAAAACCTATTGAGGGGTTCCTTACTAAGTTTGATTTTAGACAATTAGATGGTTGAGGGACTTTCGTCCTGGGCTGCGCGGGAGTAGGGAGTAGGGAGTAGGAAGCTTCGGAGCCACCCTTAACCCTTCCCAACAGGCACCGGCTTTAGCCAAGAGGGACAAGAGATCCTCAGTTTTATTGTCCATTAAAGACCATACAGGTTTACATCTCAAATACAACCCTATATCATGATCGGCAAAAGATAGAAGTATCTTTTTAAGGCAATCTCCGGCAGTTCCCGGCAGTATCTGTTAGTATATATAAAGAATCGCACCAACAGAGACTATGAGGTATGTCCCACCCAGGAAAGCCCGCGAAATCCTCGGAGTATCTGAACGAACACTCAGGTACTGGGAGCAGGAGGGCAAAATCAAAACCATTAGAACCCCAAGTAACCAGCGACGTTATGATGTCGATTCAGTGCTTGGAGAAGTCAAGAACAAACCAACAATTATTTACGCGCTAAGTCTCTACCAGAAGACAAAAAGAAGACCTCGAAAGGCAAGCGGCGTTCCTTCAAAAGATGTTCCCGAACGGGGAAGTCATCAAAGATATCGGTACAGGACTCAACTACCGCAGAAAAGGTCTTAAAGCCTTATTGGGACGAGTTTTGTCAAGAGACGTCAGCGAAATTGTGGTCGCTCACAAAGACCGGATGGCAAGATTTGGATTCGAGCTTATCGAATGGATTTGTGAACAGAACGGTTGCAGAATCGTGGTTCTCGACCAGTCAAATCTATCTGATGAACGAGAGATGGTGGAAGACGTGCGACGTGAAGTCGTGCGTATAGTGGAACTCATTCCACAAGAACAGAGGAGCCGTCTCCTCCAGGAAATCCTTTCTTCCTGTTCCTAGGTAAAAGAG
>NZ_JAAHIG010000056.1:0-34880 GCF_010692305.1 Moorena sp. SIO4G3
AGTTTCTTCCCAATCTGACCAGGGGACTTGCTCTATATAGTTTGGGCGCTGCTGTTCCATGTTTCTTACCTTAGCATATTCTCGCTGCCATTTTTGGCGAGGGCTCTTCTACCCCCTGAACGCTTACCTTTTTTACTAGATCGTCCAGTTTCCTCTGCCATTAATTCACGCAATTCTAAAAATCGGGAAACGGATTTTTTGGTCAGGTCATCGGCAATATCTGGAAATCTAGCCTTGACAATATGCACAATTTGCTCGGATTTAGGAAATTTAACGTAGTGGAATAAGCATCTCCGTAGGAAAGCATCCGGTAAATCTTTTTCATCATTACTAGTTATAAAGAGAATCGGTGCGGCTTTGGCACTGATTTCCATTTCTTTATCATCGACTCTAACTTCTTCAACTTTAATAATTTGTTCCTCAAGTTCTAGAAGCAAGTCATTAGGGAAATCAATATCAGCTTTATCAATTTCATCAATTAAGACTACCGTACGTTTCTCATTATTAAAGGCTCGTCCCAGTGGTCCCAGACGCACATAGGAGGTTGGGTGATCAAATCGTTGCTTTTCTGCCTGTGTCAAGGAACCAGAGGCCGCCAATTGAGCATCCCGCAACCTGCCCACTGTATCATAGGTATAGAGTCCATCTTTGGCTCGGCTAGTGGATTTGATATACCAAGCCTCGAAAGGCAGTCCTAACTCATAGGCTACTGCGATCGCTAATTTGGTTTTACCACATCCAGGCTCACCCCTTAGCAGTAGTGGACGCTTTAAGTAAATCGCTAAATTCACTGCGTCTATTAATTCTTTGCTAGGAAGATAGGGATAAATTAGTTTGCCCTGATAGGTTTCTCCAGACTTTTTGGGTTGAACTCGACCGGTGTATTTAGGATAATTTTTATTTACAGGCGAAACCATTTTTCCTCCTGGTCATACCAATTACAGCCGCAGAGCTCACAAATTTTACGAAACGTAGGCTCTGGAATGCCTTTCTTTGCCAACAGTATTTTAACCGTTTCCTCTTTATCATCGGAAAGACTCTCTGGTAAATGGTCTTCTTGGTGATCGAGCCAAGTTCTAATAGTTTCGCGACCAAAGGGAATAATCTCTGGTAATTCAAAGGGAAGTCTAGTTTTACAATCAGGTTGGTAATCAGTGACAAAAGCAATATTCCATGACCTTACCATTCCTTGATAATCTAGAAAAAAGATTAACAACTTAAATCGACTTGGTTGATGTTGGGATATCCTTTGAACTATCCCAGTCCATAAATTATCAATTAAATCTCTCAAATTTTCTTCAATTGATTCATCGACATTGTTAAAACAAATCAAAACATGCTGTGATTGCCATAACTTTAACAGTCCAGTCACAATCTCACCAGGAGAGCTTTCTTCTGCTAAACTAATTCTACCAGCAAATTCTTGCCAAATACTGGACATATCAGTCCTTAAGGTTCTTCGGTTTAGATCAATAAGGATAGTTTTACCTGCCAAGTTTCGGGCAGCATTAAATGCTAATCGATTCGCTAACCATCGTTGACCATAGTCACGGGACTTACCATGAATGAGAAATGCACCGTTAGATTCTTGATGGGTTCTGACAATTTTTTCAAATAGCTGTTGTTGCTGCCAATACCCCAACTTGAGCAAAACTTTATGTAAGGTATCAACGTTTTGAGGTTTGTTTATAGCCTGAGAATGGTTGCCTCTCTGATAGTTCTCGATTTTTTCCTCTATATCATCAAGTTTTTCTTCTATTTCCTCTATCTCTTCTTTACATTCTTTAATTTCCTCCTTTAGCTTAAACTTCACTGCTGTATCAGTCTCAATATTGTACCTTCTCCTGAGCCTACTCAACTTTTCGCTTAATATTTCATAAATTTCTTCCAAATCTTCTTGTTTTTGCTTCAAGCGTCTAAGTGAGGGCATTGGTCACTCTCAAGATTTAGTCTAAGATAGTAGTTTTCCACCTTACTCCTGATTTTAACCGCTAGAGCCGGGAATTTAGGCTTCTGGCCAATAAACTAGAGGATATTTCTCCAGAGGCATCAAGGGTTGCGAATGAGATGCACCCTTTACTTCATCCATGTAAGGCTCAATACTGCTGACCCAATCCTAATCTGATGGCTTACTTTTTGGTTAGGGTTTGACAATACCTGCTTAGCCTGCTCAGCTTGTTTTAGTTTTGTCATTAACTCATCTAACTTCAGTGCTGGTTGTCGTAGATAATAAACCAGATTATCATGGACTAATTGATAGCGGTCAGCAACAGTATCCGGTACCTTAACCACCAACCCCGACTCTACTAAAATCCTTAATACCAACTCTAATCTTTCAGCTTCTGTTCCTAAATGATTAGCTAAATCAGCTTTAGTCTTCAGTGGACGATTCCCTTTTTCATCTGTTAGTAAATATAGCACCAGTTCCGCCACCTGCTGATTCTCTGGTCCACAATCCTCCACTACTCCAGTCAAATACCGCGCCATCAATCCTTGCTTTGAACCCCGTTCCCAATAGTGTTCCAAGGTAGTAATACTTTCTGCCTGCAATTGGGCTCCTACTATCTGCAATTCCATGGGACGTACTTCCGAGAACTCCCCAGCTAAATCCTGTACCAATTCTTCAATCAAAGCTGGTTCCAGGTAACAAGACGATTGTTTAGTTACTTGCTCAATCACGGACTTGGCATCATCCCGGGAAAAATTCCCTAAAGGATAGCGCACATGCTTACCCAATATGTCATTCCCAATAATTTCCATACTGGCCATGGGATTACCGCTACCCGACCATGGTGCGCGTTCCCATTCCAGTAAATAATGGAGATTATCCTCCCGCATTGACAGAATCACCTTCACTGACGGACTAGTAAGACACTCTCCTAGGAATTCAAAAAATTGCCGTCGCTCAGCTTTATCCAGGTAAACCACGAAAAAGTCTTCAAACTGGTCAAAAATCAGTACTGTCCGCAAATTGTGCTGTTCATTTTGCCGCAATTGCTGTATAATACTATCTGGACTTTGTAGGGATGTTCCATGGAATGTTTCTATATTTATTCCGTTTAATCCCTCTGCCAATAACCGTCCCAATTCTTCTACCCAATTGCTATAGACTGCCATCACTACAGGCAACACATCTTTTGTACCAATTACAGTCTTTTTCAATCCTGGTACTAATCCCCCATTCACCAGAGAACTCTTGCCCACCCCTGATTCTCCATGAATCACAATTAGCCTGTAATCATTGCTTCCAATTCGTTCAATCAATCGATTGACATCCTGCTGTCGCCCAGACTGCGCTATTTCTATCGCTATAGTTTCTCGATTTTCCTCCTCTAGGGGGGCAAGGCGTTGCGCACCGATTAAATTTGTTGGCAACCCCACCAACCTTATCTGTTGTCGTGGCTGTAATCCACCAGCACCAATAAAGCCTCCCCAACCATACTGTTGCCCTAGGGATTGTTGATATTGCTTAAGTTGGAAAGCTTGGAGATACTGCCCCTGCTGGAAATAAAGCGATCGCAAAGCCTGAAAAATCCGATTGTAAAACCGAGGATTATTCTGAGGTGCAATAACCCTTGCCTGTTCTAGATGTTGGAGTGCAGCTTCAGGGTGACCCAGCCGTTGTTCAGATTCAGCTAACAGTAGTAGATAGAGACTCGTTTGAAGTGAGTGCATGGTCCCGAGTGCATTGTCCTGAATGCTGACTCCTGAGTTAAGAGATGGTTTTGTGCCCTGTGTTTCCTGTGTTACCTCTGTTTCCTGTGTGCCCTCTTGGGCAACACCATAGGAAACTGTCCCTATAGTGTTTAATGCTTTCTGAGCATTTTGCTTAGCCTCTTGCCAACGAGATTGGTTAAGAGCCACTTCTGCTAAAAATCCGTAAGCTTGGGCTTTTAGTGGTGCCAGACCTTGCGCCCCTAATAGGATTTGGCGTTGCTGTAACCCTAGGGCATTGTGAGCCAAGTGATACAAATCATCCCAATCCTCCAGACGTTGCATCACCTCACCTAGTTGATTGATAAACTTAGTGACTAAATCATGACGATTCAACTGCTCAAACCGATCAAGACACTGCTGGAATAATCCTCTAGCATCGTTCCAATAGAGACAGTTTTCTGGTTCCCGAGACTTTTCCCCCTGCTGGAAATAACACAACCCAATGTAAAACAGGACGATTCCCTGACGCTCCAGGAATTGCTGATCAGAAACGGTCATCTCATTGACCGTAGTATCACTACCGTTTTCTAAATTATCTAGATCCTCTAAATAATTTAGATCTGCTAAGTTCTCTAGATCGTTTAAATTATCTAAATTAGATGAAGAAATATTGTTGCCACTCTCGCCATCTCCCCATCTCGTGATCTCGTGATATCCCGATCTCTCAGTCTCTGTTTGAGCTGGTTGCCAAAATGCCAAACTTTGCTCATAGTGAGTTACTGCACTACCCAACTGATAGTTAGCATAAGCCTCTTGACCACGAAGGAATTCTATACTAGCTTTCAGAGCAGGTTCAAGGGTTTCACCCCGATGCTGTAAATCCTTCAGAGCAGCATCAATTTCCCGGTGACGTAGAATACCTATATCAGTAGGAACAAAATATGCTATAATATTATATTTTAAAATATAGTCAAAGATAGCATCGGTAGTCTCTTGGAGTTCAGTAATTAAGGTTTCTGTTGCGTTCGCAAATTCTATCGGTGTCCCCAAACTCTCGAAATCTGGAGCAAACTGGGTTAGTTGCTGCTGAAGGTCATCTGTAATCCATAACACTAAGGGGAAAGGAAGATTTTTCTGAAACTCTTCGAGCACTTGATTAGTAACACTCAGCATCTGTGCTAGATTCTGCACCGATTCTAAGCCTAAGACCATCACAGCAGTAGGGCGTTGTTCTCCCAGTATTGACCGAATGGTGTCATAGAGCAGGTTGTCCGATGGCTTAAGGGTTAGGGTATTAATGTCAAGGTCCGAGAGTGTTGGTAATTGCGCTACCAAACGGAAACGCACCCTAATATAATTACAGCGGGCTAAAATCAGCTTGAACTGTCCCTGAGACCCTTCTACTGCCGACACCAGTTTTTTCAGGGCATGCTGATTTTCAGTTGCGATCGCATTAGATTTGTCCATCGACCAATGTAGGGTCTTCCCGCCATTCAAGTAGCCATCTCAAGTGTCAACTGTAACATCCAAACTCCAAAAAGGGAGCCCAAAGGCGAACCACAGTCAACCACCGATTGCTAGGATAACTGTTGCAAAGCCAGTCACATTCAGACGGTCTTCGTTATAGAAGGCAGTACGTACTACTAAATCGAGATAAACTCTGGGGCGTAATTGCCCTCTCCAACTAATCGAGTCACCCCCTTGGCGGTAAGGAGACTCTCCGGTCGGTAATCCACCCAACTGCGCACCTTTTTCGGTTTTGCCGGTATAACTCAAAGTGGTTCCAGGAATTGTTTCTCCCTGCTTGACTCGGTATAACACTGGAACCTTGTAAACCACTAGACTGGGGTTTGTTTTGTCCGGTACCTGCGGTACCCAACCAGGTTTAGAAGATACCCCATCTACCGTTAGACGAACAGTACCACCAGCTTGTAGGCGTTCCTCACTATAAACTAATACCCGCTGGTTGAGACCCATTTCAACTCCCCTCAGGGGGCTTCCAGTCCAGTCTAGAGAGTCACCACTGCGCTTAAATGCCCGCTGTCCATTGATCAACACTTCAGCAGTTTTATCCTCCGTCCTACTGATGTACCGAATATCAGTGCCTGGTATCAATGAACCAGCTTTCACTTCCTGCCTAACTGGTCCTTTGTAGACCAAGGTAGAGTTTGACCCAGGCTGCCGTTCCAATAGACTGCAACTAGTCGTCGTAGGGACAACAGCCAACAGCACCGTTGTGGCAATTAGTAAACGTTTAAGCAAACTCAGTGCTGAGTTTTGAGTGCTCAGTCCATTGTCTTGAGTGCATTTTCCGGCGTTGCTGAATAATGGAATGATTTTAAGAGTGAGGTAGAATGGGCATCTTGGTGGAACTGGCATCTTGCGTAGAACTGGCATCTTGCCAGTTTCCTCCTTATTTCGCGCGGGCAGGATGCCCACTCTACTCCTATTCATTACTGGATTGAGCAACGCCCATTTTCCTAAGTCGTAAGACGTGCTCAAGACAGAATAACCTAGTCTATGGTCAGCTCTTGCAGTGTAGGATCTGTTTTCCAAGTCAGGTTTCATGTTTGCCCTCTTTTACATGCAAGCTTGCCCCCCGATATTCCGGAGATAAGGGGGGATACCCTTTTGCTTTTCTTAATTCCTACTATAGCGATCACCAAAACCTATCTGGCTTGGTTAACATCAAATTAGTGACCGTTTCCGCAGTCAGGGCTTCATCAAATAAGAATCCTTGTCCATAGTCACATCCTAAATCTTGCAAAATTTCCTTTTGTTCTTGGGTTTCTATGCCCTCAGCAATTACCTGCATTTTTCGCTTTTTAGCTAAATTTATAATCGCTTCTACCGTATCAAAATTTTTGCCATTTGGAAATTCTTGGCTAATAAAAGAACGATCAATTTTCAGGATATCTATCGGCAAATCAAGATAGGGTAAATATGAGTATCCGGTGCCAAAATCATCGATACACAACTGTATATTTCTGTCTTTTAGTTTATGCAAGATAGTGGTAGCAACTGAGGCATTATCCACCAACACACTCTCAGTAATTTCCAGCTTCAAGTTAGCCCCACTCAATTCTAACGTGGTGCAGATTTGGTCAATCTGGTCAATCAGCTGGGGTTGGTTGAGTTGAATACCAGACAGATTCACACTGATACTCAAAGCAGAATAATCAGGAAACTGGTCTTGCCAAAGGCTTAACTGTTTGCAGGCTTCCCGCAAAATCCATTCACCAAGGGGGATAATTAGTCCTGTTTCTTCTGCTACCGGAATAAACTCACTAGGACTAATCTTGATGCGAGTGCGGTGCTGCCACCTCGCCAAGGCTTCAAAACCAATAGTTTTACCCGTTGTCAGGGACACAATGGGTTGATAATTAAGATGCAATGTTTCGTATTCAATTGCCTGTTGTAAGTCGGTTTCTAACTCTAGTCGCTCAATAGCTCTCTGTTGCATACTAGGATGAAAAACCTCTGAGGAGCCAATACCTTCTAATTTGGCATAATACATCGCCGTATCTGCCGCTCGCAGCAAATCTTTCGGTTGCTCATAGCCCATGGTACTCAGGACAATACCAATGTAGCAATTAGAAGACACAACTCGCCCATTGAGTTCCAATCGGATGGAAATCTCCTGATGGATACGCTCAGCTGTTTCTTTCACCTGATCTAAGTCTTGGATATTCGAGAGCAAAATCGCAAATTTATTCTCTCCCATCCTCGCCACTATATCCTGAGCACCGATGCATTGCTGTAAGCGTTGAGCAGTAGCAACTAGGAGTTGTTCACTGAGTAGATCACCTAGACTGTATTGGATAATTCGGTAGCGACTGAGAGTCACAGATAGGACAGCAAATACATTATCCTTCTGAGTGTTTCCAACAATGGGTTCATCCCAGCAAAGAGTTGGTAGAATCGGGTATGCCATCGGTAGACATTTGCGATTGTGAGTTGGCTGTACTGGCTTAAACCACTGGCGCAGGTAGTATAAAAACAATGTCCGATTAGGCAAACCGGTTAATTCGTCATAAAACGTCAGGTCTTGTAACCTCTTGATTGCCTTCCGGTAATTTTTGCGGACCTTTGCTTCTCTTAACTCCCGCTCCACCGCCGGAACTAATCGTGCTAACTGGTGTTTAAGTAAATAGTCATGGGCTCCCGCTTTCATAGCAGCGATTGCCATATTTTCCTTAATCGAGCCGGAGACGATAATAAATGGTAAGTCTAACCCTTTTTTTTGTAAGAGGAGTAAGGCACCAATGGCGCTAAACTTAGGCATGAAGTAATCCGCAATCACAATATCCCACCCTTTATTATCTAGGGCTTCGTCCATTGCTCCTGGTGCTTCCACTCGTTCATAAATTGCTTCGTAGCCACCATTGTTTAGTTCAAACACCAGCAACTCAGCATCATCTTCTGAGTCTTCAACAATCAAAACTCGCAGTGGTTTATTCATAGATTTACCCTATTTATTCATCACTAATTTTTACTTCATTAGAAAGATTTTATCTTCGGAGATTAATCATCTAATAATGTCCACATTATTTTGCTTAATTTTACCTCAAATTTATAGTCTGATTCGGCGCATTGTGATGAGTATACATAATACAAAATCCAGAAATTAGGACAAGGATTTAGCAAGGTTAGCGGGAGGAGCAAGAACGATTAGTGGATTCCCAAGTCAATTTCTCTTAAAACTTCCTGGAAAATCAATTATTATGACTGGAAGCTCCTGACTGCAAGCTCCTGAATCCGAGGATAGTTGGTTATGTCGAACTCAGGTAATTTTAGGTTTAATCCCAACCGATAAATGGCTTCTCCTAAAGTATCCAAAGACCACGAACTTAAACTAGAAGTTAGACTAGAACTAGTTAAAACAGTTGAACTATCCTCCGCGTCAAGCACAGGGGATTCTAATTGGTTATAATAAAAGCAGGCTTTAACTACCGACTTTATTACCTGTTGACCTTCCTAAACACTCAGTGCTTTGTAGTGGGGATTATCCTTGAAATCTTTGCAACGTTGACCATAGGTAACCTTAATACTCTTGTGTTTTCGACCAACTCGGTACATGTCATAAGCATCAAAGTAATTGTAATACTGACAGTTTTCGTTCAGAAGTCTGTCTTACTCCCTACCAAGCCTGCTTCTACAGGTGATTGGCTTGTTCACACCAGAAAACAAGGAGGTCATTAGTTTCATCTGGTATGTTCCCAGACAAGAATCCAGATAATACTATTTTTTTTGTCTCGTATTGCACTAGTTATATCACCTCCTAATCACAAACAAAGTAGACCAGGGGTGTGCATCCCCTAACTTGTTTTCATCCCCCGCACCAAGCATGGGGGTAAACAAGCTGCAATTTCTGTAAATTTAATTCCTAACAGCTTAAATTGCCTAAGCGCCGTAATTACCTTAGCCATCTTAAAGCCTGTATTATCATAAAAATGAAACACATGGCTGCCATTTTGCCATTTTTATGTTTGGACACATATCATCAATTGTAATTTAACTATTGCTAATCATTAGTTCAGTAGTGATTGCAATAGTTTTCAGGTGTGGAGGAGACGAAGCAATGGTGTTATTATAGCGAATAATTTGTGAAGGGTGGAAGGGAAAAATAAAACGTTGCTCCTTGTTCAATTGCACTTTTAGCCCAGACTTTGCCACCATGTAGGTGAATAATACGCTTTACAGTAGCCAGTCCAATGCCATTGCCAGGAAACTCAGCTTCGGTGTGCAAGCGTACAAAAGGGATAAATAATCTGTCAGCGTCAGCCATATCAAAGCCAGCTCCATCATCCCGGACAAAATAGGCGATCGCTTGATCACTGGTTTGCTCTTGCCCCCCTGTCTGAGGTGCGGACAATGGGCAAACTCCAAATTCAATCCTGGCTTGGGGATGATGGGATGTGTATTTCCAGGCGTTGTGGAGTAGATTCTGTAAAACAATCCGGAGCAACCTACTATCTCCATAGGCCTGAATTCCTTTGGCAATGACCCATTCCACGCTCCGTTCAGGTTGGGTTTGTGTGAGTTCTAACCTAATTTCAGCAACCATCTTGCTCAAATCAAGATTTTGGTAGTGCATCGGGTCACCGCTAACTTTGGAAAGCTCTAGCAAATCGTCAATGAGTTTCCACATATGCTGACTGTTAGCAGATATACGTTGGAGATAGTGTTGTCCTTTGAGATCCAACTGGTGATGATAGTCGTTTGATAGAACCTTAATAAAACTCTTAATCCTTCGTAGTGGAGCGCTTAACTCGTGGGATACTGAATAAGCAAATGCTTCTAGTTCCTGATTTGTGGCTTCTAGTTGAGCAGTGGGCTGATTAACTCGGTCTAGCAGCTGTTCATTCGTAGTCAACATTGTTGTTGGTTCTAGCACTTGCAGCAAACTATTTTGTGTAATGATACCTGTCGGTCGTCCACATTCCTCTACAACTGGTAGATGGCGAATCCGATGTTGCCGCAATCGAGACAGTAGCTTGACTATATTCTCCACATTCTCGACTTCAGTTGCTGGTAGTGTAATTAACTCTGTGGTCATCACGTTAGCGATCGCTAGTCCAGAAAGCCCAATCCCTTCGACTATGACCTTCAGCAAATCTCGCTCAGTAAAAATGCCTACTAATGACCGTTGGGACTGGACAAGTACGTAACTAGAGTCCAACTTGATCATGCGGGCAATTGCCTCTGTTACTAGAGTTTCGGGAGATACAATCAGAGGATCCCTATTAATTGCTGCGTCTAGGTTCAAATACATCGGGTAAGAGTGTAGCACAAATTTCAACAATCTAGCAGTAGGAAGTGGTGAAATTATAGCGATTGTGATCAAACAAATTCATTCCAAAATGGCGCAAAATTTAAATTTAACTAGTCAAGATAGAGGGGAATTTTTAGTTTTCCCCCTCCCTCTTACCCTTTCACCATAATTTGAACCAACTGCACCAGTAAATTAATAAGCAAATTAATACGATGTCACCATTCAGCATATGCGCATTCGCGCACGCTACGCGAACAGAATTCAGCCATTCCTAATCAGCCCTTAGATACAAGTAATCTTGAATCAACCAACCTTTAAGAAAGAACATTATCGCCCGAATACTTATGTACTCCCATCATCTACTCCCATCCAGACCCAAATACCTAAGTTTTCGTCGATGCTTTAGCTTACTCCTGAGCAGCTGAGCCCTGAAGGCTTACCGTTGGGCTGCAATTGACTAGGTTTTTTGTTGATCCTTGACTGTTGACTGCTGACAGTAAACGTCATATAGTATTTCCAAATAAATCATGAAACCCAATTCTGATTTGTCATAACAGCAAAAAATACTTGGAGCTCTTTCCTACTGTTACCTACCCCCCTTATTAAGGTTAGCGGGGATTTCTGTACGCTTTTTACATCAATCTTAGTTTCACATCTCACCTGAAAACCCTATAGACTGTGAACAGTCAACAACCAAACTATTACGTTTATTTTTACTGTCCCACTTACTGGATGACGAAACTGCTATCCTAGTATGGATTTCTTGAACAAGACTTCCCTGGCTAGGTAGTCATTAGTTATTAGTCCAGTTATTAGTCCATTGTCGTCAACAATAAGTATTCTGGTCTTTAGCAATGACTAATTACCAAAGACTAATGACTAATCATTAATGACTAATCATTAAGGCTCTTCCGGATCTGTGGTTTAAAACGTATCAAAAGGCACAAAATCGAAAATAAATGTGGCTGGAACTGGCGGAATTACGTGATCTAAGCTTGCCTTATCACCGCAAAGCCGGAAGAGCCATCATTAATAGACTAATGCTATCAAAACTTCCTGAAATTTGAGAACCCCCGTGCTTCAGCCGGGGTCAGAAGTTACCGCAAGAATAAGGCAGCCTTTATGGTTGGTCGGCTATGAGCAAAAGGGTTAAAACTTTGAGGCGCGACAATCGCGCGAATTTAATTCGCCGATGGAAAGCGCGCCTCCATGATTAAGGCTGTCTTATTCTAAGGTTTCGTCTCCGGGATGAAAAACAGAGACTGGAAATATCGGCGTCGTGTCCTTTATTTGACTTCTAATCCAACGTTCCACATATTCCCCCGCACTAATCCCAGCTTCTTTTGCTGAGAGTTGTAACCATTTCCAGGAACTACCGGTAAGCATTATGTTGTGTGGTTTTTTTAACTCGTCATGAAGGACTGGGATCCCTCTCATCCTTTTCTTTGATTTATTTTGAGTTTGACTTGACATCCTTGGTTATTGCGCATATACTGATAACAGGATAACAAATAGGTCGAGGTTGTCAATATGTACAGAACTATACCAGTAAGAGCTGTCTTTTCAGATGAAGAAAAAGCCTTCTGGGAATTTCAGTGCCAGCACTCAAACAGTCTATTTAATTGTGCTATCTATTACTCAAAACAGAAACATTATAAATGGTTAGAGGATCAGGAAGCTTATACTACTTACTGGCGTGGAGATGAACTAAAAGCAGGATGGAAGACTTACGTGTGTGGTGTTAAGTATCCAGAAATTGATAAAGCCTTAAAAATGTCACCCCACTATAAGGCAATGGCAGCTCAATCCGCTCAACAGACTCTCAAGACAGCAGGTGAAGCTATCAAGAGCTACAACCAGCTAGTAGGTCTGTATTACAAAGGAGAAGTAGACAGGCCAAGATTTCCCCGGTATCGCAAATCAGGAGGGTTATTTTCTGTTACATTTCCACGACAAGCTCTTACCTATAAGCAGGGGCTATTTTATCCATCTGTTAGCAAAGAAAGCAAACCAGAACTGCTAACTGAAATCATCCTAACTCCACCAAGTTTTATAGATCCGGATTGGGTAAAAGAAGTCACGATTCGTCCCTGCTACGGTCAGTTATGGATCGACTGGGTCATAGATGACGGAAAACAGCCAGTGAAGAGTAACTCTAGTTTGGATTATTCTCAGGCTATGGGAATAGACCATGGTGGCGATAACTGGCTGACTTGCGTGTCTACTATTGGAAAAAGCTTTATCATTGATGGAAAAAAACTCAAATCAATGAATCAAGGGTATTCTCGGCTAGTGGCAAATTACAAAGCCGGGAAATCAGAAAAATATTGGGATTCGACTTTAGATCAGATTCAAATAAAGCGAAACAATCAGATGAGAGACGCGGTAAATAAGGCTGCCCGTTTTATTGTTAATCGTTGCCTTAAAGATAAGATTGGTAATCTTGTCGTTGGTTGGAACGAAGGACAGAAAACCTGTTCCAATATGGGGAGAAAAGGCAATCAAAAGTTTGTCGTGATTCCCACAAAAAGACTTATAGACAGACTGGAACAGCTTTGTTCAGAGTACGGAATAAAACTGACGATCACAGAAGAATCCTATACCAGTAAGGCGTCTTTATTGGATGATGATTTCTTGCCAAAATACGGTGAAAAACCCGAGTGCTGGAAACCATCAGGAAAAAGAGTGAGACGAGGACTTTACCAAACGGCTTCAGGAAAGTTGATCAACGCCGACTCAAACGGCGCTGCCAACATCCTTAGAAAAGTAAGCACACAGCCATTCAATATGGCCAAGGTGTCTAGGGGATCCTTGACAGTCCCACACCGGTATGACTTATTCAGTGACTTGTCTAAAGCATACCGATATAAAGGTGAAGCAGGACGGGTTTACCCTCCTGTGTAACAACCTTTGAGAATCCCCCGCGCTTTAGCCGGGGGAGATGTCAAAGCCAACGACTAGCAATTGGCATCCGCCAGCCAGTACCAAAGGCGCGGTCAGTAACCTTTAAGCCTGGCGCGGCTTGTCGGCGCTTAAATTCAACACGAGCGACTAGTCGGATGATTTTGTTAACCACTTCGGGCTGATGACCTGCATCAATAATTTGCTCCGGGGCTTGGTGCTGGTGGATCAGTCGCTCGAGAATATCATCTAGGATATCGTAGGATGGCAAGGAATCTTGGTCTACTTGACCAGGTTTTAATTCAGCGCTGGGGGGCTTGATTAGAATATTAGCAGGAATAATTTCTGTTTCGCTTAAAGGTTGTTCGCCTTTGGCGTTCGAGTCGGTTAGGTTACCAGGTTGAAGCTGATCAGCTTGAAGCTTAGAAGAGGAGTCTGAAGGTTCAACATTGAGCGTACTAACCTGCAACTTCTGATTAACCTGGGACTCCTCTGCCCTAGAATTTAGCCACCGACATAGGGAGTAGACTCGGGTTTTGGGAACATCGGCAATTACAGCTAATCCACCATTCATATCACCATAGAGGGTACAGTAACCCACTGCCATCTCTGACTTGTTGCCAGTAGAGAGCAGGAGATAGCCAAATTTATTAGCGATCGCCATCAGTAAGCTGCCCCGAATTCGGGATTGAATATTCTCTTCAGCCACACCAAACTCTGTCCCGGCAAATAGGGAGGCTAAGGTTTGGTCAAACCCCTCCATCAAGGAACCAATGGCTAGGGTGTGAGTCTTAATACCTAGGTTTTGTGCTAATGAGAGAGCATCTTTGACGGAGTGGTCAGAACTGTAGGGAGAAGGCATGAGAATCCCCAAGACATTGTCTGCTCCTAAGGCGGCGGTGGCAATAGCAGCCACAAGAGCAGAATCAATCCCACCACTCAAACCAATTACGACTTTTTTAAAACCACACTTACGGGTGTAATCCCGGACTCCTAGGACTAAGGCTGACCAAATTTCTTCGTCTAGGCTGGCGGGGGCTGGTGCTATTGCTGCCGATGGTGGAGACTGTATAGTTGTTTCTGGTGGGGTGACCAGATCGTTTGTTTCTCGGTCATATTCCACAATGACTAAGTCTGTTTCAAAGGCACGGGCGCGACATACCATCTCACCAGCCTGATTAAATGCTACACTACACCCATCAAATATCAGGTCATCATTGCCTCCTAGCTGATTGGCGTAGAGGATAGGTGTATGGTAACGGCTAGCGCTATGGCGCAACATGGCTTCCCGAGTTTTCTGTTTACCCGCGCTATAGGGTGAGGCGGACAAGTTGACCACTAGGTCTACACCCTGTTCAACTAAGTCTGTGATCGGATTGACTTGATAGCTGCGTTTGCCCCAAAACTCTTCATCGTTCCACAAGTCTTCGCAAATGGTAACACCGATTTTAATTGGAGAGTGGGCATTCTCAGTTGTGATTGCTGATGGCTGGTCATCAATGGTGAAGCAATTACTCTCCCGTCCTGGTTCAAAGTAGCGGTTTTCATCGAAAACATCATAGGTGGGCAAGAGTCGCTTGTGAAAAATCTGCCGTACTTTTCCCCCCTCTAGTAGAGCAATGCTGTTATATAAAGGTTTGCCACCAGCAAGCTCTGCTTTGGTATTCGGTGTTACTGTCCCCACCAAAACAGCTAGAGACAATGGTAGCTGCTGAGCTAGTTGTTGCACTTGTGTAGTCATCGATTCTCGAAACTTGGGATTGAGCAGCAAATCTCGTGGTGGATAGCCACACAAGGATAATTCTGGTGTCAGCAACAGACGCACATCCTGACTCGCAGCAGTATTGGCTAGTTCAAGAATCTGTTGAGCGTTACCTGTAATATCACCAATGGTGGGGTTGAGTTGAGCGATCGCAATCTTCATCATTTTTGATTGTTTTTTATAGTTTAGGCCATCTACTTCACACAATCTTTAGTAATCTGGCTTTGGTTAGTAATTAAAAGCGAAAATATACAGTTGATATCGTCTTTTAAAAAAATGTTTTTCTATAAAAAGTAACGGGTTCATGATTAGCATTTTTGGTATTGATTGACTATTTTTAGTATTCTTTTAATAAGTTAGCAAATAAACTCCCAAGCTTGCGGCTGATAGATTTGAGAAATTTATGGGCACAAATAAATTTTAACAATTTATATTTTTTAGAATCAGCTATGGGTCTCATTCCGAGAATTTCATTGTTATTAATATATTGTTTTTTTTGAGAGGTAAGTATAAATTATTTATAGTTTTTTAACGAAAGTAAACATAAACGCAAACTTGAACGTAAACCCTAACGCAAACGTAATCCTTGATAGTGTAGATTAAGTAATCAGAAATAAATCATGAACGTAGAAGAACTCGAAAACCGTTATCGAGAAGAGATTCAAAGTCTAGCCAACCAACTTCAAAATGCAGTTCTCGGACTGTCTCAGGCAGAAGCAAAAATTGCTAAGATGGGACGGTCTATAGAGAACCTGAGCGAAATACTTGAGGAATTTATCGTACAGCAAAATCCAAAAAACTAATTCCATGACTGATGATACAATCAATGTCAATGATTTCCTTAACAGGATTTACGCAACAACTTTATCTGTAAGGTGCGTTATTAACCAACCCTACTTACTACTTAAGGGAGCTTGTGGTCGAGTTTTGCGTAAGTCCTCCCTAAGACTTCAAACTCATATCATCTCCGGTACCATCGATATTGTATACCACAACAGTCTTTGGCAGGCGGCTCAACTTTGTGGCTCTGAAGACAAATGACAAAAAAAAGCTGACTGGATATCAATTGGTTATTTCTTCCTCTATGGCTTGTTCTATTTCTCTGAGAAGCGCTGGTTTAACTAGATAACGACGAGCCCCTAGTCTTAGAGCTCGCTTTTTGTCTGCTGGGAAGGAGTAGGCAGAAAGGATAACTATAGGGATTGTTGCCCATTGGGATTTCTTGAGTTTTTCGATCAAGGTAAAGCCATCAACTTCTGGTAATTTGAGATCCAGCAGAATCAAGTCAGGTTGAAAGTCGGCGAGCTCTCGTTTAATGGTTAACCCATGGGGTAAAGCGCAAACGTCATACCCTTGCAACTGAAGGTATTCAGTGATAACTTCTCGATTGAAATCGTCATCCTCAATGAATAGGATTTTCTGAACCACAATTACAGATGTTTTTTCATTGCTACATAAATACCAACGGTTTATCCTTTAAACGAGCATATGCCTGCGCATCAAAGCGGTAAAAAAATCAGGGCTCACCTGCTCCCTGAGACAATTATCAACTAGTGTCACCCAGGAATAATAGCTTTAAAAGACGACGGCGAAAATTATAATAATCCGAGATATTTTTCCAAAAAACTGTAGTGTACAGTTGATAAATAGTATAGATATTATTTAGGGTAAATACATCTCGTAACACCTCAAAGGAGACAGGATTGTTTGCCAATTTGTTGCGCAAATGCCGATAACCATAGTCCAAAATTTGATTATGGTCAAAGGCGAGCTGCGGCACATGCTCGATGGAATACCAGGCAATACCACTGACATGATCTGTGTTGAATTTAGCTTCTTCTAGTCGCACTAGGGCAAAGTAACTCACGGATAGGTAACCCATGGCGTAGTGGTGGTTATAGGTAACCTCGACCCTAACCAATTCTGCTGGATAACGACCTAGTTCTCCGAAAGTGTACAGTTGCTGTAGGCTCACGTTGTTAACTCGAATTTTCTCTGCCCAAATCCAATCGGCAGCATTGTCTAATGATTCTCCGTGCCACACCAAGGTTCCTGGTAAACTCCATTTACCAAGGAAGGCTTCCTCTTGGAGTACCAAAAGGCGGCTTTGTTGGGTATTGACGGAAAAAATCACATGACGGGCCCTGACCTGGACGTTGGCTAGAGCTGGTAGTTTGACCTTTATATTGCTGCTTTGGGTCATTGGTACAACTGCTCTTGATGGATATAGTCTTTAACCAGAGGAGTCAGTGCTGTTGTATCACCATTCTCACGATACGCTGTAGAGGAAACTGATGGTACCGTAATATTAGCGATCGCTAATTGTGCTCCTAGATGCTTCAACTTTTCTAAACTAGCCTGATCTACTCCATATCCTGAACGAGGTATCACCAGCAACTGTACTTGTTTTAACAATTGTTCAATTTGATACCAACGGGGCATCTGACGGACTAAATCAGTACCAATCACCAGAGTCAAGTTTGCCTTTAATCCCCAGCGCTGTTTAACTAGTGCTATGGTTTCCAAGGTTCTCGGGCTACTCAAGTCGGGGCTGACACGGATCGGATTTTGATACGGGTCAATCTCCTCAATCAGTAACTTGAGCATGTGGGAACGTTGTTCTAGGGTGGTCTGATGAGACTTGAATGGATTATCTGAGGCCCAAACCACCACTTGGTCATAGTGATGGGATAGCCACTGGAGAATGGCTTGATGAGCACAAGTTGGGGGATCTGCACTGGTACCAAACAGGGCTATATTGATCATAGTTAGTTAAAAGTTAGTTAAAAGCTCAAAGGGGTTTGAGATTAGGTTTGCTCTTCAGTATCTAGTGCGTGAAAAGCGATCTAAGCCTAGGGTTGGGTTTTAGCTTCAGAATTATAAAATTTAAACCCGCCACGGCTTAGGGTTCACTCAAAGGAAACAGAATGCGATGGACTTCGTCCCGCTTTGCTGCGAACGCTTGAACTACTACACGCTATATATAGCTTATTTGCTTCAGCCCTGATACCAATGGTGATAGCCCCCTAGTTGATTGAGAAAAGTCCTTCAACTAGGGGGCATGACAGTCGTTACAATGGATAGAGCCTGAGAAATCCGGCAACTCAAATAGGATTTACCCAGAACTCCAACTGATCAGGACTTACCTAGTAACTCCCTTGAGTAGGGTGCGTTATTAACCCACCCTACTAAGCTGTCGCCTATTTAACTTGTCTATTTTTGAATAAGTGGGAAAAACTCTGCAATCCTTTACCCTTGCCGATTCAATTTATAAATCAATTAGATGTAGATGCGACCGATATATGCTTGATGTAGATGCCTGACAGCTTACTTCCCCGTTTTCCCCTTCTTCCATCTCTTCCATCCCACTACCAATCATCTCTGTAAAAGTGCAACGCCCCTGAAACTTCGGGAGTTTCAAGCACCCGACAACTGCTGGGATCTCACCTCGTTCGCGCAGCACCTCAAGTAGCGCTATCGCCACGGGCTTTGCTTGTTTCAACCCTATTGTTTCAAAATAAACACCGGATCCTGAGCGTTTAATTCAATTCCCTCCTGGTCAAAGAAATCCTTGATCATTTTACGAAGCACTAGCTTAATCAGGCGGTGCTTTCCAGGTTTAACTTTGGTAACGGTTCGTATGGACAGATCAAAATCCCCAAATTCCTCGATTCCATCCACCTTGGTCGGTTCAAGTACCTCGGAATACTTCTCTTTTAACTGGTGTCCCACCTTTTCGATCACCCTGTACACGTGATCGAGGTCAGCATCATATTCTATGCCAACTTCCACTACAGCATAGATATAGTCCTTGGAGTAGTTGGTAATTGAGCCAATATCCCCGTTCCGAATAATATGCATTTGACCATTGAAGTGTCGAATACGGGTAGTTCTCAGTTCAATCGCCTCTACAATGCCCTCGGCTTCCCCTGTCTGGATATAGTCACCTACCAGGTAGTAGTTTTCAAACAGGATAAAGAATCCACTAACCATATCGTTAATGAGATTCTGCGCCCCCAGACCGACCGCTAGCCCCACAATGCCAGCACCCGCTAGGATTGGGGTGGCGTCAATTTCTATGGTATCGAGGATCAATATACCCGAACCGAAGTAAATCAAGTACTTCAGTAAACTCTCTAGTACCGGAATAATCGTTAACCGCTTCTTTCGCTGCACATCAGTCAGCTTCGGGTACCTCAGCAGTGCTTCTTCGAGGAACAAATTGGCGATTACGATCAAGCCACGACTCAGGAAGATGATACCGATAATTTTGACAGCTTTCGATCCATAGGTGGCTAAGTTAGCAATTATCTCTATCTGCTCAACCACCAGGGTGGCCATGGTAACATAGATTATATATTCTAGGCACCGCTTAAAGAAAGGAATCAGATGCCTGAGATTGCTATAGAATCGCAGGATATTATCAGGGCTAGAGTATTGAACAGTTAGGGTGTCTATGCTATCGATAATGACCACAATGGATCGCAGAATGAGCAACCCGATTCCAATAATCAGATAGATGTTAAGAAGAACGTACAGATACTTAGCTGTGGATTCTGGCACTTTCAGAAACTGGCTACACCAGATTAGGGAAAGCAGCCAGAGTCCACTGGTAAGGATTTTGGTTAAGTAACTAAAGAAATCCTCAATGCTTTCATCACTAGCAGTGATTTGTTCTAGTTTCTTTGCCCGAACACAGCCATAGTTGAGCAAACGCTGCAAGGGTTTCATGGCGAACGCAACTAGCATCAGAAGGCAGATGCATTTGCCTAACCCAGTGCCAAGGGTTATCCAGAATCCTTTGGGAATATTGCTGACTAACCCGAGTGTGTATTCCTTGAGGTCTTTCCCGCGATAGATCAGCCAACCGTTGCCACCAACAATTACAAGGCATAGCGCTATACAACAGATAACGATCAGCGCCTGGAGGTTCCGGCGGAGGTTTCTAGCATTGCTGTTCACCTTTTGGAACCAAGCAACCCTGATCAGTTGCTTGAATAGTCTACCAACCAGCCAGTTGACTAGTCCGAAAACTAAGATGACCAGGCTGACTTCAGCCAAGATAATAATTATATTGTTCACTTAACAAATCAGCTCAACCTTTCAGTATAATACAATACTTTACTCATTAAATATTAATTATATTATTAACTACAATTAAATTGATACCACTACAGGAAGGTTAATACACCGCCTCATAGCCATAAGTTCATGAAGGTTTCAAAACGTTTTTCTTGGCAGTGTTCCATGGACAGGAGACGCCTAGGTCGGTCTGGGCCATTTGAGCGCAACTTGAGCTGAGATCATCCCTTCAGCTTAACTTCACATTTTTTTAACATTTTATTCATTATTTATCCCTATTTTTACTGATGCTTTATAATCTTTGCTTATAAGGCTTAATGGTCTATTGTTTTATTTAATGAGAACATTAGACAGGTATCTAAACCTGGAAAAGCCAACATTCCGATGAGAGCAACAGAAGTTAACCCTTCCAAAGCTGACTACTGAGAGGCTGATAGCTGAAGGGTTACTAGCTATTAGTTAATCCAATTTATAGCACGGAAGTCCCTGTCATCACCATGAGGATCTTACCTAAAAGCAATTGCTATGGCTCTATTACAGAGAATCGGGAATCAGGAATCGGGAAAACATTCTGTATACCTCATTAATATCATAACCGCTATTTTCAAAACAAGTAATAGATAGAATAAAGTAAAGATAAAAAATAAAATTAAAAAACTATTGATTAAATTGCAAAATAGTTTTGTATAAAACTTTTAAGGAATATTTTGGTTTGTTTAGGCAGGGTTTTGAAAAAAGGTTGAATTGGCTAGACTTAAGTCTATTAATTATTGGTGAGTGGTCAGTTTTGACAAGCCTTTATCCTGTTTTAAATGATGTTATTGACAGTTCTAATTCGTAATTTTTAGAAACCCTTAATAGCCGCCATTGCAGCAAGGGCGTGATTGCCCAGTCACGAAGCCAGGTAAGGTTGAACGGGCACGCGTGGCCTTTAGGCCAAGGTTAGATAGTTGAAGGGTTGATGGTTTGAAGGTTGAAGGTTGAAGGTTGAAGGTTGAAGGTTGATGGTTTGATGGTTGATGCTTTGATGGTTGATGGTTTGATGGTTGATGGTTTGATGGTTGATGGTTTGATGGTTTGATGGTTTGATGGTTAGATTGTTGAAGATTAGAGGCTTAAAAACTGAAAGCCGGAGGTATAACTAGCAACCTGTAACGTTAAACATGTAACCTGTAACCTATAATCTAAAATATGCAATGTTTAAATCCCAATATGTAAAACTTAACGTTAAAAATGTAACCTGTAACCTTAAACTTATAACCTTCAACTTGTAACCTTCAACCTGTAACCTTCAACCTGTAACCTGATAACCTGATAACCTTGGCCTATTGGCCACGCGTGCGCGTTCAACCTGTAACCTGTAATCTGTGACCATTCAACTGATCAGGTGATATATGCTAAAAAAAGCCATCGTATTAGTATCTATCGTACTGCTTGCCTGCGCTACAGTTGTAGCAATCGATACCTTCCAGGGACATCAAGAGAGGATAACCATTGCGATCGCAGCTCCGTTAAGCAATGCTAGTGAATCAGCCCAACGCTCAGGCAGAGCCATGGTAGACGGTGCTGAACTTTACATTAACCAAGTTAACAAGGCTGGCGGTGTTAAGGGGAAAAAGTTGAAGCTAGAGGTTTATGATGACCAAGGCAATCCGGATGTGGCACAGCAGGTTGCTCAGAAGATTGCTCAATCAAATGCGATCGCAGTGATTGGTCATTACAGTAGTGGGGTATCTACGGCTGCTGGCGAAGTTTATCAAGACCATAAGATTCCTGCGGTGACCGGCTCAGCTACTGCTGATGGGGTCACCCAATCGAACACTTGGTATTTTCGCACCATTTTTTCTAACAGTGCTCAGGGTACTTTTATCGCCAATTATATCCAAAAGATTCTGGGATCTTCCAATATTAGCCTAGTTTACAGCCCCAGCACTTATGGCTTGACCTTAGGGAAGACTGTTGAAGAGAGGTTTCGGCAGTTAGGGGGAGAAGTAGTCAGTAAGTGGGTATTAGGGGATGATATAGACCAAGCCATAGAAACGATTTATCAAGATTTATTGGCTTTAAAAAATAGCGGGAAAGACCCAGGAGTGATTGTGATGACAGCGAATCGCAATCAAGTGGCTGGATTAATTGCCAAAATGAAGAGTTCTGGGATGGATTTCCCCATTTTTGGCGGTGACTCTTTAGCGGAAATATCGCTGGGGCAACGGTTTGAAGACTCCCCAGAGGAGACGAATGAACCAGGCTTCTTTACCAATGGAATTTATGCCATTGCTCCGATTATTTTTGACATTTCTGATGATGGGGGTCAACAGTTCAGAAACGACTTTGAAAAGAAGTATAAACAAGCGCCGGGATGGGTGGCGACTTGCTATTATGATGCGGCAAAAGCCATTGTTGAGGCAATTAAACGCTCTGATATTACCTGGGACGATTTACCGAAAGATCGTTTGATGCTCAAAGAAAGCTTAGCAACTATTAATAGCCAAGAAACGGCGTTTAAGGGGGCAACCAGAAAGATTTATTTTGACTATTACGGCAATGCAGTAGCACCGGTTTTTGTAGGAATTTTTGATAGAAGAAATTTTATTTCAGCCTTTAACCAGCTGCAAATAATCCCGGACTTACGGGCTGTTGCTAATCTGGACGAACAGCTCGACAGTGGTGAAATTTTAAAGGTTGGTAATAACTATATGGTAAAAACCCATATCGTTTACACCGGGATGGATATCAATGAGATTAGTCACATAGACGAAAAAACGTCCTCCTATTTGGTTGATTTTTTTCTTTGGTTTAGGTACCAAGGGGATATTCCAGCAGACCAAATCGAGTTCACAAATTATGGCATTGAGCGGCTAGATTCAGGAGAAAAATTGACCTTAAAGGAACCGATAGATACAGATTTAAATGATGGGATTAATTATAAAGTCTACCGGGTTAAAGGTGATTTTCATGAAAAGTTTGATTTTCACGATTACCCGTTTGACCATCAGACTCTATCAGCCAGATTTCGACATCTAAACCTAACCCGGGACAAGCTAATTTATGTAGTGGACTTCGTGGGAATGCGAGATACCACTACAGAAGAAGTTCTCAAAAATTGGGAGAGAGCTAGAGTGTTTCAGCAGATTACCGATTGGAGTGTTGAGAATGCTACCTTTTTCCAGGATACGGTGATTAACGATTCCACGTTGGGCAATCGACGATTTATCGACACAGACTCAGATATCGAATATTCCCGATTCAATGTGGTTATTAAAATCAAGCGGGATTTAGTTAGTTTCAGTATCAAGAATCTATTGCCTTTACTGTTTTTTGTAGTGGTGGGATACCTATTTATGTTTCTCCCCTTCGATCACATGTCCGTAGAAGCAGTGAGTGGCTTGCTACTAGCGATTGTCTTTTACCATCTGAGCTTGATAGAAGCACTACCGGAGGGGGTTGGCTATGTAGTGGCTCTCGACTATGCCTTTTTTATCGTTTATGTACTCAATGGCTTACAGTTGTTGATGGTGGTGATTGGGAATAGTGAGCGGTTTCAGTCTGGTAAAATCAAGATTAGCAAATTAATGGAGTTTGGAAGAGTGGCGTTTCCAGTGATTTTGGTTGTCTATACGTCTCTTCTGTGCTGGCGGTATTTGTAGTTATTTGTGATGGCGGTTTGCGACTTAATTAAGTACATATTTCTGGTTTTTTAGGGAGCAGGGAGTAGGGAGCAGGGAGTAGGGAATAGAGCAGTTGGCATTCAATCTAAGTTATTGATTAATCTTTAACAGCTTAAGCTGTTCTGCATTTAAAGTGAAATCAAATAAAAAAGATATATCCCAGTGCCTTTGTGCCTTTTGCCTTTTGCCTTTTGCCTTTTGCCTTTTGCCTTGCTAAAAAGCATTTTTAATGTGTGATAGCTTACCCTTTGGAGGTAGCTATGGTAAGCTGTTGTAGGACATCAGAAATTTCTACCGGTAGTGGGGTTGGCTGATGAAGTTGTCGCGTTGACGTGGCAAGACTGGCAACGGAGTAAGCTGTGCGTTTTTGGATGACGTCTAAGGATTCTGGTGGCTTTAGTCGTTGACCTTGTTTGATGACTTGTTCCAGCAGGGGTTTTTCATGATCTTGGCAGGATTCAGGCATCAATCCTAGCCGGTCTTTGATAACTGTATCTTGGTGAAATTGGCGATAGATTTGCTTGCGCCCTGGATAGGTAACTTTGCTACTGGACTGTTTCATGGTGGGAATGCCATCAATTTCTACTAATTTGTAGACTCCATTGACTGGGTTTCCAGTGACTAGGCGAGTTCCGAGTCCATAACCGTCGATACAAGCACCAGCCTGTTTGAGTCTGGCTATTTCATACTCGTCTAAATCCCCACTGGCAAAAATTGAGACATTGGGTAAATGCGATCGCACTTTTTGGGACAAGGTGACTAAATCCCCAGAATCCAAACGTACTCCAGTCACTTGGATTTCCCCAGCTGCGATTCGTTGAGCCAGACTCTGAGCGGCTGCTACAGTATCGTAGGTATCTATTAATAAGGGAGCATTGGGAAAATACCGATAAAAGGCGGTAAAGGCATCCTGCTCACTTCCAGATACTGCTGCGATCGCCATGACCAAAGCATGAGCCATGGTTCCTTTAGGCTGACATCCTAATTTCAGGGCTGCTAATACATTAGATGTGCCATCCAACCCACCTGCTATTGCTGCTCGTGCTGCCCACAAGGATGCCTGAGGACTAAAGGCCCGTCGAGTGCCAAACTCTAGTAAGGTCGCTTCGGCCCCCGCCACATCTCTGAGCCGTGCTGCCTTAGTGGCAATCAAGGTCTGATAGTTAATTGTATTGAGTAGGTAAGTTTCTACTATCTGTGCTTGCCACAGAGGAGCATCCACCCGCAACAACGGTTCATTAGCAAATATTGCTGTTCCCTCGGGCACTGCCCAGACATCACCGGTGAAGCTTCCTTCTGCTAAGAGTGACCAAAACTGTTCCGGTGCTCCCTGAAAAATGTCTGTTTGTTGTAATGCTTCTAGCGCCTGGGGACTAAAGCGAAACTGTTCCAGGTAGTCGAGTACCTGGGCGAGTCCCATAGCAATCAAGTAACCAAAGCCATTAGGTAAACGTCGGGCAAATAGTTCAAAGGAGGCTGGTTTTTGGGCTAAGCCTTCACCGCTATAACAGGCTGTCATGGTCAGCTGATACAGGTCAGTTAATAAGCTATAGTCCTCAGGTGTAGGTATTAATTCCTGGTGTTTATCATTCATGGTAGTACTGTTTAAGTAGTAATGTTTAACATAAGGTAAAGGAACTTTAAATAGGTACAGATTTGTTAACAAGCCTCTCAAAATTACCAAACAAATCTTAGTGATTAGTCAAGCTTGAGAAAAGTATTGCAAATATTGCCAAACAAATATTACTAATCCTGATCCCAAATCGATAATTTTCGATAAGATTAAGTACACCAAGACAAAAACGTCTTTCAGTCTTTACTGAGAGTTAATACTCAATAATTTGAGAACAGCAATTTGATGAGAGCAGGAAAGTAATCGTGAACCACCAGAAAAGCTAAAGGTTCGCGGTAATTATAACCACTGCTGCTGTTTTCAACTCTAACTCAACTAATTCAGGAGAGCAATTTTATGAGTTTTTACAAACTATTGGAAAGCAGTATTCAATATCTTTCTGAAGCAGTAGCTAGGATTTTTGGACCTAATGATGACATTTATCCTGCTATTGGTGTTCAACCCTTTAGCGGTGACCCCTTTGAGCAGAAAGAGGCATCTTGGTAAATTCTTCGGTAAATTCTTCGATTTTAGCTAGAATTTGAACGCTAGTTATAGTGGTTCTTGCTGGAATACACAACACCCTTAGGGGCGCACAGCGTGCGCCCCTAAAGCTAATGTGGAGTTGCCTATTGACGGGATGATTTAAGCTGGGAGCGAACACTGTGATCGAGGTAACCTGGTTATGTACCGGTTCTCATAACTCCCGCCTCCCGACTCACCACTCACCACTCCCAATAACTCAGGCGTTGCGAATTGTCTAGTGGTTTACCGTGACAAAATTGCTTTCACCTTTGCTTTAAACATTTCAAACTCTTCTGGTGTTGGTTGAACTTGCTGCCAACTTTCCCGTTGCTGTAAAGCTGTTTGCCAATTTTGAACTGAGGGATAGTCAGCTAAAGAAACGCCGATCTTGTTCAGAAAATATACCGACAAACCGGCGACAATATCGGCTACCGTAAATTGCCCTTCTACAAAGTAGTTTTTATCGCCCAATTTTTCGCTATAAAATTTCATCACTGTGGCAACTTGTTTTTGAGCTTGTTCTAATTTTTTTGCTTCTACTTCAATCTCCAAATTATGGCGCATAAATGTTACGATAGCAGGAGCAAGCTCATTGACGTTGACCAGTTCTATCATCCTCACTGTAGCAATAGCTTGGGGGTCAGTGGGCATAAGAGCAGGAGTTGGATATTTAGCTTCTAAATAATCTAAGATGGCTAAGGATTCTATCACTTTAAATCCATCATCGATTAGGACTGGAACGTGATGAAAAGGATTGATTTCAATAAATTCTGGCGTAAATTGATCACCATCTAATTTTATTTCAACAGGCTCAAAGTCAATCTGTTTTTCTAATAAAGCAATCCATACCCGTCGGGCATTGTTGGACATAGGATTATTGTAAAACTGTAACATTGACTCAACTCTCCCTTCCTATCAACGTTTGATTTATTCTTATTTTAATATCTACTTTCAAGCACAAGCTGATAACTTGAGCTATTTGAAGAACCCTTTAACCCAAGCTGAGGATTTGACCTAAAAAGAACCCTACTGCTGCACTACCGATAGGAACTGTGAGATTATCAATACCGAACTTGGAGAAGGCTTCTAATACTGTGGCAAAGAATGCGATCGCAATTGACATCAACCAGGTTTCCCAGATATTACCTTGAACAGGGAAAAGGATCAGGCTACTGACGACATAGCTAGTTACCGCCATGGTCCCAGACCCTTCCCAGCTTTTTTGCATCCCCCAAGCCTGATAGGGATGTTGGCCAAATTTCTGACCAATCAGTCCTGCCAGTCCATCTCCCCATGCCATCACTAAAATCCCAATAGCGGCATACTGGAATTGTTCTAAGGGCCAAAACCAGGCAATCACGACACCAATACTGACAGCATAGAAGAAAGTGCCTAGGCTTTTGCGCCCAACGCTGTTAATACCAGGCAAAATAGGAATGTAATAGGACAAAAGAGCGATCGCACCAGCGATAACTGAGGCCAAGATACCTACCCAGGCAGGTATTTGTAGCCACCAAGCCACTAAAATCACGTTACCCGTGCCAATGTGAACAATTTTACGGGTAATTTCTGAATCCCTGGCGGTGCGCTGATGTAGGGTTTCCGCCAGCAGCACAATCGCACCAAGACCGACAGCAATCAGCGCAATTTGCAGCCATAGGGTTGGGATTGATTCTATCGAGGGTACAGAATTAAACAAGGATCTGATGGCAGCATACTGTAAGACCTATTTATTACTGTATCAGAAAATGCAACGAGAGAACTCCCGTTATAACGCGACAGGGTTTAACGGCGAGATGAATCGTTGCCAACAAACAAAAATGGGCTACTCATTACCATTGGTTCATTAACTTCTTAGAATTTAACGCCATTTGTGTAGGTGTGTGTTAAACTACAATCATGTTAACACTAACCTACGAGTTTAAACTGATTCCTTCTTACGAGCAAATTGCCATCATTGAAGAGATGCTGGCAGTCTGTAGGAAGGTGTGGAATTATGCACTCAGAGAAAGAAAAGACTGGATTAAAAGTAGGAAGTGTGATGTGAATTATTGCTCATTGGTGCAAGAATATATTATCCCAGCGGATGTCCCCTATCCAGGATATAAAGAACAGGCAGCAGCCCTAACGATCGCCAAGAAATCTAATCCTGAACTCAAAAGAGTAAATGCCCAGGTTTTGCAGCAAGTTTTAAGAAGCTTAGACCGAGCATTTAAAAATATGAAGACGCAGGGTTATGGCTTTCCTAGGTTTAAGAACAAGTACCGAATGAGGTCTTTTGTTTTTCCACAATTTAGCAGTAATCCTGTCAGAGGGGATTGGATTAAACTCCCTAAAATAGGACTTGTTAAGATGAGGTTATCACGTCCAATTCCTGAAGGGTTTAAGCTGAAACAAGTCAGGATTGTTAGACGTGCCAATGGGTATTTTGTAATGTTAGCATTACAAAGTGATGTAAATGTTCCAGAGAACCCGCCTTCTGGTCATCCGTTGGGTATTGATATCGGGCTAGATAAGTTTTTAGCAACTTCTGACAACGAGTTGATTGAACGTCCTAGATTTTTAACAGAGCTACACCGCAAGTTGAAATTACTGCAACGTAGACTTAAGTTAAAGAGAAAGGGGTCAAGCAATAGACATAGACTCAATCAAAAGATTGCTAGATTACATCAAAAAGTATCAGACACCCGCAAGGACTTTCACTTTAAACTAGCTAATCATTTATGTGACCAAGCTGGGATGATATTTGTAGAAGATTTAGACTTTAGAACCTGGGCCAAAGGCATGTTAGGAAAACATACCTTAGATGCAGGTTTTGGTCAATTCTTCAAGATATTGGCTTGGGTATGTTGGAAACGAGGCATATATTTTGGTAAGGTTGACTACAGGTATACCAGTCAAATTTGCCCTAATTGTGGAACCCATACAGGTAAGAAAAATTTATCTGAGCGTACCCACTTTTGCCGGTCATGTGGTTGTGAAATTAACCGAGATGTAGCGGCAGCAAAAGTGATTTGTCAACGAGGGGTCGCTGCGGTCGGGCAGATCGTGGCAGAAAATGACTGTGGAGATGTTCTGACGGGGACTGGCAACAGTCTAGTTAAGAATCTAGGAAGCAGTAAACCTGAATTGTGAGGTTTAGGAATCTCCCGGTATAATCTCCGATTTACCGGGAGAGGATGTCAATAGATGGGGTGACCATTACATGAAATTTTTACTGATTTGGCTAATTCGAGGCTATCGAGCGTTTATTTCCCCCCTATTTCCCCCAGTCTGTCGCTTTCAACCAACCTGTTCCCAGTATGCTATCCAAGCCATTGAGCGGTTTGGTGTTTGTCGGGGCGGTTTGCTAGGAATTCGGCGTATTCTACGGTGTCATCCTCTCTATCCAGGAGGTTATGATCCCGTGCCTGACGTTTATCCTAATGGTAATAGCGATAAATCTAGAAGTGTTGAACAGGGAACAGGGAACAGGGAACAGGGAACAGGGAACAGCGAACAGCGAACAGGGAACAGCGAACAGGGAACAGGGAACAGCGAACAGCGAACAGGGAACAGCGAACAGGGAACAGAGAAGAAGTAGTGGCTCTTGTGGTTTGAGTATGCTGAAAAAACTGAGAACTGCTATAACTTATGAAACCTTATCAGCAAATCCCAATTGTAGAGTGTGGAGAACCCCTCATCCCCATTCCCTTAGAAAAATTTGCCGCTCGTACCCCTCACCCCTACCAAAAACTGGGGGCACCTTATGGTAAGGCTTCCCCTTATTATCTGCGCGAGAGTGTGATAGAAGCACTCTTTGTGGCTCAAAGCCAACTCCAACAGCAGCATCCAGGTTGGCGCATCCAGATTTTTGATGGCTATCGACCGGTGGAAGTCCAACAATTCATGGTTGACCATACCTTTGCCCAAGTAGCTCAGGCGCAACAACTCAACCCAAGCACCCTATTGGAACAACAACAGCAAGGCATTTGGGAACAAGTTTATCAATTTTGGGCAGTACCGAGCTCTAACCCCATGACTCCACCCCCTCACAGTACAGGTGCTGCCTTAGATATTACCCTGGTTGATGCCACCGGTGAAACCATTGATATGGGCTCTGAGATTGATGAAGTCTCACCACGCTCCCATCCCGATTATTATGCCAATCAGCAAGACTTGCCTTATCACTACAATCGACAGCTGTTAAAAAATTTAATGTACTCGGCTGGGTTCCGATGTCATCCTAGAGAGTGGTGGCATTTTTGCCTCGGAGACCAAATGTGGGCTTGGCTGCGCAATCAAGAAGATTCAACCAAGACCTTTATGGCACGATATGGTGGTGTTGACTGCGAAGCGTGTTGAGTCCTGAGTACTCAGTTGGAGAGTTGGAGAGTGGGGAGCCTCCTAAGTGGGAAGCTTGCTATGTGGGGAGCGTGGTGATAGCTCAGTTGCTGCTAAGCTAGTTTAGCAGTGAATTATGGTGGAATTAGTTATGAAGTAGCTCCAAAAATCCTAGAAATACGCCATTGTTTATTCCCCCTTTTGCCTCTGTTGACCCTCCTGCTATCTGTGCCTGGCATTAAAGCAAAATGAGATTAGATATCCTATAAAAACAGTTAAAAAAAACGATTACCTAAGGAAAAATCATAATTATGATAGCACCTAAGCAAGTATACGTCCTATTATTTAATGCCCGGACAGAAAACGAGGGAATTCACACTATCCAAATTGAGGATCGCCAAACGGTATTGATGTTTGAAGAAGAAGACGATGCTACCCGCTTTGCTTTATTGCTCGAAGCCCAGGATTTCCCAACAGCAACCGTGGAAGCTATCGATGTAGAAGAGATTGAAGAGTTTTGCCAATCGGCTGGTTATGACTCGGAGTTGGTTACTGAAGGAATGTTGGCCATGCCACCGGAAACAAATCTAGAAAAGACTGATTGGCAACCGGACATCAAGAAAACCGAACAACCAGAAATATCAGAGCTAGACCGCATTCGCCGTCAGTTGGAAAATTTATTGTAAGCTGATAAAAATTTGAGGAATACATTTGAACCGTCCACCTTCAGCCGTCAACCCTGGCCCATAGGCCAAGCTACGCGAACAACCCTTTTACCTTCAAGCAATGACTAAATAATATAATGCAAAATTTAGAACAACGGGGACATCTGCTGACCGAACAGATTAATCCCAATAGTCAGAACCTTGACCAGCTGACATCCCTAGAGTTAGTGGATCTGTTTAATCAAGAAGATAGCAAAACCCTAGATGCGATCGCAGCAGCTAGTAGCCAGCTAGCTCAAGCCATTGACTGCACAGCAAAGGCATTGCGTCAAGGAGGATGCCTCTTCTATGTGGGGGCTGGTACCAGTGGACGCTTGGGAGTCCTCGATGCTGCCGAATGTCCCCCCACCTTTTGTACACCCCCAGACCTAGTCCAAGGGATCATTGCTGGAGGAGCAGGGGCATTGGTGCGGAGTTCTGAAGATTTGGAAGACCGACCGGAAGATGGAGCAAAAGCGATCGCCCATCGCCGGGTACATGACCTAGATGTGGTGGTAGGCATTACCGCAGGTGGTACCACACCCTTTGTCCACGGCGCACTCCAAGAGGCACGAGGCCGGGGTGCAACCACGATTGCGATCGCTTGTGTCCCCCCTGAACAAGTCAGTATTGATGCTGATATCGATATTCGGCTGCTGGTTGGTCCAGAAATCTTAGCTGGCTCTACTCGCCTCAAAGCCGGTACTGTCACTAAAATGGCCTTGAACATCCTTTCCACTGGAGCCATGGTAAAGCTTGGCAAAGTCTACGGCAATCGCATGGTAGATGTGGCAGTGACCAACAAGAAACTTCATGACCGAGCCCTGCGCATCCTCAAAGACCTGACCAACCTCAGCCGAGAAGACTGCGGTCACTTACTAGAGCGCAGTGGAAGGCAGGTAAAACTAGCGCTACTAATGTACTGGACAGGATTAGACCAGCTAGAGGGAGCCAGCTTCCTACAGCAAAACCAAAGTGATCTCAGGACCGCTCTCCAAAGTTGGAAACAAACTAGTACTCCATCAAAATTGAATTGATAATGTTTAACGGATCAGAGACTACTGTCACTTTGGTAATCATACTCGTAGCCCTTGGTGTTCTAGGTTGGGGCTATAACCGCGCTCGTTCTTACGGCAAGCTAGGAATTTTAGCCTGGTTGCAGTCAGTAGTCTTGACAGTGCCCTGGCTATTATTCTTTGGCTTAGTCAGCATCGGAATTTACCTGAATATCGTTGGGATCCTATTTCTGCTAGTCGCTTCCACCGGCCTATACATCTACTTGGGCAGGCTCTTACGTGCAGCAGGTCAAGATGAAGTTTGGCGGGAGCGTGCCACCAAACTGTTCGAGGAGCAACAACAAAGCAAGGATGCCCAAAAGTCTGAGGAGCAAGATAGTGCAGCTTACAAAAATTTAACTGCCGTATCCGAGGGTCCGAATACCACCAGGATCGGAGTAGCTACAATTCCTGATGAAGACCTACAAGTGATTAAAGGGATTTTTGGGATTGATACGTTCTTTGCTACGGAAACTATAAAATATCAGCAAGGGGCAATTTTTACAGGCAATCTGCGGGGAAACGATGCCGAATTGGTACATTCTCGTTTGTCAGCTAATCTAGAGGAAAAATTAAGCGATCGCTATCGGCTATTTTTAGTCGATAATCAAGAAGGGAAACCAGTTGTCATTATCTTGCCCAGTAGCAATGACCCACGAACCACTACAGTTCCGCAAAAAATATTAGCCCTGGTTCTGGTAATTGCCACATTTTTCACCACTTTAGAAGTATCTGGGTTACTGCTTGACTTTGATTTATTCAGTGAACCCCAACGGTTTCGAGAAGCCTTACCGATTACCATCGGAATTTGGATAGTTCTGATTACCCATGAACTCGGTCACTGGTGGCAAGCCAAAGCTCACGACATTCGCCTCAGCCTACCCTTTTTCCTTCCCAGCTTGCAAATCGGCTCATTTGGTGCTATGGTTCGCTTCGAATCCCTATTACCCAATCGAAAAGTATTATTTGATATTTCTATAGCCGGACCAGCCGTAGGTGGTGTAGTGTCTCTAGTGATGCTGATGGCGGGATTAGTCCTTTCTCATCAAGGCAGTGCCTTTCAGGTGCCAGCGGAATTCTTCCAAGGGTCCATTTTAGTCGGAGGACTGGCAAAGTTAGTGCTCGGTAGTGCTCTCCAAGAGCCTTTAGTGGATGTTCACCCTCTGACCATTGTCGGTTGGCTAGGTTTAACCATAACAGCCTTGAACCTAATGCCAGCAGGACAACTAGATGGTGGGCGAATTGTCCAAGCTATCTACGGACGCAAAACTGCTCGACTTACTACCATTGCCACCTTAGTAATTTTGGGGATTCTGGCCTTAATTAATCCAGCCAATCCCATAATTTTGTACTGGGGAATCTTGATTTTGTTCTTGCAGCGAAGTTTAGAACGTCCTAGCCTCAATGAAATTACCGAACTTGATGATACTCGAGCATTGTGGGGGTTATTGGCATTATTTTTAATGGTCGCAACTCTGATTCCCATTAATTCCGCTTTGGCAGGAAGGCTGGGAATTGGGGGCTAATTTCAAGGGTTGAACGCGATTGCGTGGCCAAAGGCCAAGGTTGTGAAGTTGTGAAGTTGTGAAGTTGAAAGTTGTGAAGTTGAAAGTTGTTAAGTTAAAGGTTGAACGCGCACCCATGGCCAATAGGCCAAGGTTGTTAAGTTGAAAGTTGTTAGCCTAGGGTGGCCTATTGGCTAAGGTTGAACGGTTGAACGCGCACCCGTGGCCAATAGGCCAAGGTTGAGCGTTGCTGATTCTGGGTATGGTTTTGCCCCCCTAGCCCCCCTAGCGAGCAATCCCTCGCTTGGGGGGAACAAAACTCTCAAGCCATGCAGAGGTGCGACCCGTGGCGAATTTAATTACGGGTCAAACGCACCATTACGGTCTTGGGGAGGCAGTGCGGTCTTGGGGAGGCAGCGCCGACCTGCGGGGGTTTCCCCCATGAGCAACTGCCGTGGTTTCCCCCATGAGCGACTGAATCAAGACAAGTCCCCCGAGCGAGGGATTGCTCCCTCGGGGGATTTAGGGGGCTCTCATAAAACCAGATAATCGCCCATTCATTCTTTAATTCAGCAACGCCAAGCATTCATCCCTTAGCTATTAGCTGATAGCTGATAGCTGATCGCTGAATGCTTACAGAGTAATGGTGAAAAAGCGATGCATTGCTATTCCATCAAATCCCAAACTTGTTGATCTTAATTAGTTTAAGTATCACTATGGAATCTACTTCCAAAATTAACCAATTTACACTTCTCCGTGAGACCTTAATTAAATTCACTTACCAGGCATTTCAACAAAGCAAAACTTTTTTTAGTATTGCTCATATAGCGATTAGAGCCCGCTTGAGAAATATTTTTTTTCCAGAACTAAAAAAAATAAGGCAACCCCTTTCTAAACAACTCTTACTTGAGTTCGCAAAAAGACGAAAAAATCTGGGTGAAGCTGATTGGCAAGATGCGCAAAAGGGCGTGTATCCAGTTGGTACATTATTCGATAATCCTTGGCAGGATTTTTTCCGTTACTATCCAGAAGTTTGGAGAGATATTCCCAAAATTTGGTCAAGGTGGCAACGAAAGGAATATCAAACGTTTTCTCCTGAGATTGAGCTGCAAGGTTATCCGTCATACTACCTGCAAAATTTCCACTATCAGACAGACGGTTACTTAAGTGATATGTCGGCTAATCTGCTACGGAAAACTGACACAACACGGTATAAACCGTATTAATGTTCCCTTCCTGCTTCTTTCCAGTTACCTGGCATTTCATAGGGTGTCGGCACTTCCTATTCCACAGGCTCAAACCGAGTAGCTC
>NZ_JAAHIG010000560.1:0-4105 GCF_010692305.1 Moorena sp. SIO4G3
TGCTTCAGCCATTGCTGCGGTTAAGGCTTCAACAGAACCGGGTGGCACTAGCCAACCACAGCTGCCATCACTCACCAACTCAGGTATCCCAGCAACATAAGTAGTAATCACTGGACGACCCACGGCTAAAGCTTCCATGAGCACGACTGGTAATCCTTCCGCAAAGCTGGGCAGTACTAGAGCTCGTGCTGCTAAAATTTGTTGCTGAACCTCAGTATTACTAGCCCAGCCAGTAATTTCAATGTGGTCTTGCAAACCCAACTGGGCAATAGTCCCTTCAATTTGCGATCGCAACGGTCCATCACCCACTAGTACCAACTTGAACTGCAAGCCCTCAGCCGCTAACTGATGCGCCGCTTCAATCAAGAGTAGATGTCCTTTTTGTTCACTGAGGCGACCAACGCAAACTAAGCGTGGCACGTCTGGTATGGGGGTGTGGGGTTTACTCAAAAACATCTCATCCACACCACAGTGGATCACATGGATTTTTGACCACTGATTGTGGCTGCACCATCGATAAAGCTGGCTTTTGCCAAAGGAGCTAACAGCGACCACAAAAGCAGCTCGGTTGATTTTTTCTCTTAAAGCTAAAAGTTGAGATTTATCAAACTCTTCTGGACCATGAACTGTGAAGCTGTAAGATGGTCCACCCAGAGCATGACATAACATCGCTACTGTAGTTGAGTTTGTTCCGAAGTGGGCGTGAACCCTTTCAATATCTGACTCAGAAAACCAACCCAGCAGAACGCAAGCCTCAGCTAAGTAGGCTAGATGATTCAAAACTCCTCGGTCTGAACCCCAGCCGATTTTGAGGGTCAGCCCTAGGGTCTTCAAAAGACGTATCGGTCTGGTTAAGGCAGTGCGTAATAGGCTAAAACACAAGCCCACGATGCCAACTCCTAAGACAAATCGAGTCTTCTGTAGCTCTAGTTGATCGGCTGGATCAACTAATTGAGAGGCGCAGGAACGGATAGAAAAACGTTTGACTTGAATACCGCAAGCCTCAACACCTGCAATCTCTCGCCGGATGAAGCTGTGACTTACCTTAGGATATTGATTAACTAGATAGGCAATTGTCATCGTGAACTCGGGGCAACGGTATGTCTGTTTCTAGGAATTTTTCGTAGATTGACACCTTATCTAAGAGATGGAATAGATCGAGAAAAATCTTCAAATGTTTCAAGGGATGTCACCCCTTCATTAACATCACTTGATTAGACTCCATGTCCGTACCAATTTTGCTGCTTCCTCAGACTAAAGCAAGTTTGGTGACAGTATCTTCCTAATTGTTCTTACTAAGTGTGAACTCAGAATCCGGATTGCGATCGAATCGGGGATAGGTCATATCCTGTCCGGCAGAATAAGTTTTGGTTGTTCGCGCACCCGTGGCCTTTTGGCCAAGGTTGGCAGGTTGAAGGTTGGCAGGTTGAAGGTTGGCAGGTTGAAGGTTGGCAGGTTGAAGGTTAGCTGGTTGAAGGTTAGCAGGTTGAAGGTTGGCTGGTTGAAGGTTGGCTGTTTGAACGCGCACGCGAACAACCAGCTAACCTTAAAACCTTCAAATTCAACCTTAAAACCTTAAAACCTTAAAACCTTGGCCTTGGCCTTGGCCTTTGGCCACGCTACGCGAATGGCCACGCTACGCGAATGGCCACGCTACGCGAACAACCCTTCACCCCTTCAACCTTCAACCTTCAACCTTCAACCAGCTAACCTTCAACCTTCAACCAGCTAACCTTCAACCTTCAACCTTCAACCTTAAACCCTTCAACAACCGATGTTCTAGGGTGAGACAGTCAGGGAAGATGGTTGGACACGATTAACTACTACCCCCAGACAGGTTAAGCCAAACCTGTCTATTTGATCGAGGACTTGCTTGAATTGAGATTTCTTAGTTCCTCTTAATCCGACCACCATCAAGATTCCATCTGTATTGGCAGCCAGGAAATTGGCGTCTGTATAGTTCAGTAGATTAGGAGTGTCATAGATAACCAAGTCAAATTTTTCCTGAAAATGCCCCATAATCTTTTCCATGCGAGTAGACGCCAGATCTTGAGCATAATCTACTAAAGATTGCCCAGAAGTCAACACAAAAAGATTATCTGAGAAAGGCGATCGCTCCATCACAACCTCTTGGTCGTTTGATAGCAAATCCCTCAGTCCTGGCAAGTTCTGTAAATTCAAATTGGTGTGAAGTTGAGGTGAATGGAGATTAGCATCTACTAATAGAACTCGCTGACCTTTGGAGGCTGCCATGTGTGCTAGGTTTAAGGCTACACTAGACTTACCATCCCCAGCCATAGCCGAGCAAATGGCGATGGAGCGCAGGGGTGGATTACAGAAGCGAAAATGCATGTTAGTGTAGAGAGAGTCGAATGCTTTTTTAAATCGATGATCCTCAGATTTATTGTCATCATCGTTGTTAAAATCTACACTATAATTATTGAATAGTTCAGGATTTTTACTAAATGGTATTTCTCCTAAAACCGGTAAATTATGGCCTTCTTCAATATCCTTTATTTCATAAAATATATTCCGAGACTTATCATAAAGGATAACTGTACCCATCCCTAAGCTTAAACCGCCCATAACTCCTAGAAATATCAACTTATTCTGACTAGATTCTGCGATCGGTTTACCGGTCGGATCGCGTAAAAGCTGAGGTTTAGAAACTATCTCCCAAGGCACTTCACGTTGAGCTTTCTCCACCTGTAAGGTCTCTTTCTGAGTTTCCAGTTGGTTGAGAGTTTGAGTAGCAATTTGTAACTGCCGCTGTAGATCATTATACTTACGGACAAAAATCGGGAATTCTTGGACTTCGCGATCAACAGTGTTTTTGGTTTGTATCAGTGCCTGATTACGAACCTGTAGTACCTCAATTTGGTTGGTGGTATCAACCAATTGTTGAATCAGTTGTAAACGAATTGGATTTTGAAGGGTTCGCACTCGGGGGTTAATCGGTTGACCTCCTAAGTTCTGACCCAGAATCCGTTGTAGTTCCCGATTGAGAAGATTTTGTAGGTTTTGCCGTTGCTCTAATAGGGTTTGAATATTAGGGCTATCTGGCTGAAAGCGAGCGGATTCTATCGCAATTTGACTTTCTATTTCTTTAAGATCAGCAAGTAATTTTTGATAGTTAGGATCTTCACTTAATGCTGAAGAAGCTAAAGCTTCAGTTGGCGATAGTTTTAATTGTCTTTGTAAGCTGTTTTTTAAGTTTATTAGCTCTTGTAGCTGCCTGGTTGTATCTCTTTGTTGGTCGCCAATTTGACGAACTTTATTCGACAATTGCTCCCCATCAAATTGAGGCTCAATTAGCTGATACTGCTGTTGCAAATTTTGCAAATTACCTTGGAGACTATTAACTCTATCCTGTAATTTAGGAAGTTGAGTATTAATAAAATTAACCCCTTGACCAATGCGGGTTTTTCGGTCTTCTAAACTATACTTCTCATATTCTTCAGCTGTTGTCTTTAAGACCAACTCTACTAGTTTGGGATCTGTCCCACTATAAGTAATTGATAGGATTTTAGTATTTTCACCTTGACTTTCTTCTTCGAGACGTTCAACTGTTAAAGAATACTGAAGTAGCCCAAGGGTAAACTCTGGATACTGAAATTTAATTTTATTGACGATTTTAGATAAGATTTCAGGACTAGTTAGGATTTTAATCTGAGTTGCATAGTCCAGTTCAAAATTTCCCGCACCAGGTATTGTTCCCTGACCCCGAGTAAGTGTCATTGGTTCAGTGGATATTGCTGCAGCAGATGTGACTGGTTCAACTAACAGCTGAAAATTACCTGAATATATAGAGGGAGATTTGCTACTCAAAAATGTAGCAGCAACAGTCACTAAACCTGCAATCCCTGAAACCACCATGGCTTGGCGTCGGGCAATCCTCAAAAGCGGACCGAGATTTAATCCTTTTTGAGGAGTATTTAACTCATCTTGCTCGTTTAATGTTAGTTGTTGCAATTGTCTACCCCTTTAACTAGTTGATAAGGTTTCAGCCCCCTGTTGTATATCCAAGAGGATGCTAATTTTTGCAGGGAGACACTAATAATTACCAACTCTCAGGGCAATAATCCGGATTGTCCAGGTTTATAAC
>NZ_JAAHIG010000561.1:0-4103 GCF_010692305.1 Moorena sp. SIO4G3
GCTGAACAACGTATGGTTTTTGACAAGTCTTTGCAAATAGCTGAATCTCAATCTCTGGAGGAAGATTAGTCAAACCTTGGCCTAAAAGGGCTGAATCTATAGATTTAAGCGAGAAAATGCCCAATCGAATATCGGCAGATCAATACCTGAGTCTGTCGGTTTCTATTATTGAGGAACAAAGAAGATCACTCTTGGACTGGTATGCCAGAGTTGGTCGAGATTTACCTTGGCGACGAAGTTGGGAACCCTATAGCATCTGGGTGTCTGAAATTATGTTACAGCAGACCCAGGTCAAAACGGTCATTCCCTACTATCACCGCTGGATGGAGCAATTTCCCACCCTCGAACATCTGGCATCTGCTGACTTACAGCAAGTCCTCAAAGCTTGGGAGGGTCTGGGATATTACTCCCGTGCTCGCAACTTGCACGCCTGCGCTAAAACAATTATGCAGTGTCATGGTGGCGTTTTTCCCCAAAAGCTGAGCCAGGTCTTAGCATTATCAGGGATTGGTAGAACAACAGCAGGTGGTATTCTCAGCGCTGCCTTCAATCAGCCAGTGCCTATTCTCGATGGTAATGTTAAACGAGTAATAGCACGATTGGTAGCATTGCCGATACCACCTGCCAAAGCCACTCAACAATTATGGAAGCTATCAGAAGCGTTACTGGATCATCAACATCCTCGAGAGTTTAACCAAGCAATAATGGATTTGGGAGCAACTATATGTACTCGGAAAACTCCCAATTGTCCTGATTGTCCCTGGAAATCTTACTGTCAGGCTTACAATCTAGGTATTCAATCTGAAATACCTATGCGTGAACCATCTTCTCCCCTACCCACAAAAAATATCGGTGTCGCTGTGATCTGGAACGACCAGGGACAAATTCTAATCGACCGCCGACCTGCAAAAGGCTTATTGGGTGGTCTTTGGGAGTTTCCTGGTGGCAAAATTGAGCTTGGTGAAACTGTCCCGGAATGTATTAAACGAGAAATTCAGGAAGAATTGGGCATTGAGATTGAGGTTGGGGAACACCTGATCACAATCAATCACGCCTACAGCCACTTCCGTGTTGTGCTAAGTGTACACCACTGTCGCCATCTCAGTGGTGTTCCGCAACCTATTGAATGTGATGAGATTCGCTGGGTCACCTTAGATGAAGTAGATCAGTTTCCCTTCCCCAAAGCCAATACTCAGATTATTGCGGCTTTGCGCTCTCAAGAGGGGAGAAACTATGAAGTATGAAGTGTCACTGCGAGTTGTGGGTAAAGTGTCAGCTAAGGTTTCTCGCATTTAACTTTTGGAACTCTGAGACTGAATCCCTGATAGTAGCTTAGCTCGCTTCTCATAATTATTAGATGCAGTAAAGCGCGATTACCTGATCGATTCAACTGATAAAGCGCTTTAAACCTTAAAGCTTGTACCTTCAACCCCATTTCCTATCGATAAATCGGTAAGGTGAAGTGAAAACAGCTGCCACCCTTGATAGGTGAATCAACCCAAATGCGACCATAGTGGGCACGGATAATCTTTTGACATAGGGCTAAGCCCAACCCATAGCCTTCTATAGCTTCGTCTCGTTTAAGGCGGAAGTGGTCTTCAAAAATGCGATCGCGATTTTCTTGTGGTATACCAGGACCATCATCGCAAACGCTGACTTGAACTTTCTGGGTAGTACGGTGGATGCTAGACACAGCAATTTTCCCCCCTTTGGGAGTATACTTAATGGCATTATCCAGCAGGTTAATTAGCACCTGACGCACCAATTCTTCATCGCCGTAGACAGGAGGCAAGTCTTGTGGGATGTCGGTTTGCAGAACCTGAGCCTTGAGCTGAAACTGTTCGTGCATCTGAACTAGAACATCTTGGCAAAGTCTGCCCAAATTGAGTTTATGAGGTCGGATGTTGAATTCAGCATTACTTCCCTTCCTAGCTTGCAGCAGATCCACCACCATCCGGTTGATAGTGCGCAATTGATTACGAGCTTGCTCAAACAGCCGTTCCTTTAGCTGTGGCGTCAGCCCACGTTTTATACCATTCTGGGCGACTGGTTGCTCTAGCTGTAGGGTTTCCAAGGCAATGGATACTGCTGTCAAAGGACTACGCAAGTCGTGAGCTAACATCGATATGACTTGGTCTTTAAATTGCAGCTGCTCAAGCAATTCTTCTCTATCTTTCTTCAGGCGAAAGACTTCGTCGGATAGTCGAATCAGTTCCAAGGCACAAGCTAGGGAACCAGCTGCCTCTGGTAATGTGTCAGCCGAGGAGTTAGATGAGCGAACAGTTGGTTGTAAAGGCAATCCTTGGGTAAGTTGGGTTTGGTTTTCTTCTAGAGAGCGTTGCCAGCGGGGCCACCAGCTCTTCAGCTGGGCAACTAGATTACTACCTGCAAGGGTTTGTTTGGGTTTCGGATTAATCTTAATCAGTGCTGGGGTTGCTACTAGCTTAAAGTGTTCAGCTAGATAGGGTTGTTCCCCAACATCCACAACCTTTAGTTCAAAGGGATACTCTGTCTTAAGAGTTTCCAGATAATGGTGGATAGACTGGAGCTGTTTACGGGAACCGGGACGTTCATCGACAAACAGCAGCAGTTGTAGAAAGGTTGGGGAGTTAGTGTGTGTTTGTGTAGCTGCCTGCATGCAATTTGGTGTTAGCACTCTTAACCAATAAGGCTGGAATAAGACTAAGATTTGTTATTTTTTGTTGGTGATGTGTGCTTCCTTACAATTTAATGTCTATTTTATTATTTTATAGTCTCGTTACTAACCAGCCCTTTTCTGGCACTTTCCCAGTCTATTTGAGACTAAAATCTTAAAATAATGTAACATTATCGCGGATTGCGTCAATTCTCCTTTAACAATCTATCCACGGCTGCTACTTGATCATGGCTATTGGCTACCTTGCTCTTGTCCTTCACGCCCATTTACCGTTTGTGAGGCATCCAGAAAGTGATTATGTTCTAGAAGAAGAGTGGCTATTTGAAGCCATTACTGAAACCTATATTCCCCTACTACATGTTTTTGAGGGATTAAAGCGGGATGGGATTGACTTCAAAATAACCATGAGTATGACACCACCTTTGGTGTCGATGCTACGGGATCCACTTCTACAAGAACGTTATGATCGCCATCTGTCACTGCTCGAAGAACTAGCCAAGAAGGAGGTTGAGCATAATCAGCATAATGGTCATATCCGTTACCTAGCCCAACATTATGTTCAAGAGTTCAGCGCCATTCGCCAAACATGGTTACACTATGAAAGGGATTTAGTCAAGGCATTTAAAAAATTTTTAGACAGTAATAACCTGGAAATTATCACCTGCGGTGCTACCCATGGCTATTTTCCTCTGATGAAGATGTATCCCCAAGCAGTTTGGGCTCAAATTCGGGTGGCTTGTGAACATTATGAGCAAAACTTTGGCTGTCCGCCCAAGGGCATCTGGTTACCGGAATGCGCTTACTACGAAGGGATGGAGGAGATGCTAGCAGATGCTGGTTTGCGCTATTTTCTGATGGATAGTCATGGTATTCTGTACGCTCGTCCCCGACCACGGTTTGGTACCTATGCCCCCATTTATACTGAGACAGGAGTTGCTGCCTTTGGTCGTGACCATGAGTCATCCCAGCAGGTGTGGTCTTCGGAAGTCGGGTATCCAGGAGATCCAGTATATCGGGAATTTTACAAGGATTTAGGCTGGGAAGCAGATTATGATTACATTAAACCTTATATTATGCCCCATGGACAGCGGAAGAATACGGGTATCAAGTATCACAAAATTACAGACCGTGGTACAGGATTAGGGGACAAGCAACTGTATGATCCGTATTGGGCAAAAGACAAAGCTGCGGAACATGCTGGAAATTTCATGTTTAATCGCCAGCAGCAGGTTAAACATCTAGCAGCAATGATAGAGCGTTCTCCAATTGTGGTGTCTCCCTATGACGCAGAGTTATTTGGTCACTGGTGGTACGAGGGTCCTTGGTTTCTGGATGTCTTGCTCCGTAAGTCGTGGTATGACCAGAACACCTATGAAATGACTCATTTAGCAGATTATTTGCGGAATCATCCGATCCAACAAGTCTGTAAGCCTTCTCAATCTAGCTG
>NZ_JAAHIG010000562.1:0-4070 GCF_010692305.1 Moorena sp. SIO4G3
TGAAAATCCGTTCTAGAGGCACCACTGTCAAGGTTCAATCCTATAATGAGGAGCCGTATGATACGAAAGTGTCACGTACGGTTCTGGAGACTAGTCAGTGGGGTGACCCACTAACTAAGTTTAATAAAAAGACTTTACCCAATCTCAAGAAGACTCGTCCTTGGTACAAGGAAATGCATTCTCAGGTGCTTCAGGATGCAGTCAAAAGAGTAAAGTTAGCCTTTGATAAATTTATCAAAGGGGATAGTAACGGCAAGCGAAGTGGGAAACCTAGATTCAAAAAGCAGCATCGCTACCGCACCTTTACTTACCCTCAAATGAAGGAAGGATGTTTAGAGGGCAACCTGATTAACCTCCCAAAAATAGGCAAAATCAAGATTGTCCTGCACCGTCCTCTCCCGGATGGATTCAAGGTAAAAACAGCTTCGATCACCAAAAAGTGTGATGGGTACTATCTGGTTCTATCCCTGGAAGACAAAACTGTCCCTGAAATTAAACCTGACATTAATCCTGATTCAATAGCAGGTATTGACGTCGGCCTCAAGGAATTCTTAACTACCTCGGAAGGAGAAACGATAGAGATTCCACAATACTATCGAAAGTCTCAAAAAAGACTGAGGGTTATTCAGAAAAGGGTATCTCGACGGAAGAAGGGAGGCAAGAATAGACTCAAGGCTGTTAAGCAGCTTGGAAAACAACACAAAAAAGTAGCGGACAAACGGAAAGATTTCCATTTCAAGACCGCTAACTATCTACTTTCTAAATATGATGTAATAGCCCATGAAAAATTAAATGTAAAAGGACTGGCTAAATCCCGATTGGCTAAATCTGTGTTGGATGCGGGATGGTCAAGCTTTCTGACAATCCTGACAAACAAAGCCGTTCGCGTAGCGTGGCCTACGGCCTTAAATGCTGGTTTGTTGGTGGTTCCAGTAAGCGCCCAAAATACTTCGCAGAATTGTTCCAGTTGTGGAAATAAAGTTCCTAAAAAGCTGCATGTACGGTGGCACGATTGTCCCCATTGTGGATGTAATCTTGACCGTGACCATAATGCAGGGATTCGGCGAAGCCGACGCTACGCGAACAACATTAAAAACAGAGCGGCAGGGCAGTCCGTTCTTAAAGCCCAGCGCCTCCTAAGCGATGGCCGGATTGGCGCTTGTTGCCTACACTGAACCCAACGGGTCAGTGTAGGAGCTGTCACTGTTCATTAACCGGTGAGCGCTAGGATTTTGGTAACCATTCAGCTTATGCTTACTTCTTTTTTAACTGCAATTGAAAGTTTCCTGGATAATTGTTGGTGGTTAGCCCGATAAATCTATAGATACTGAAAAATCGGCTATCAGCACTCACCATTCAGCAGGTAGTGCATTAGCTGAATGCTTAGCAAATAGTATAGATTGAATCGCCTAGGAAAAAGCTAATTCGGGACTTTACTTTGCCCTGCTTAAAGCTAAGGGTTAACTGAGGTAAGCAGGACGAAAAGGGCTGTAAAAAATTATCGCTAAACTAGCCATTACCCAATACTCTTAATAAGGAGCAAAATTCGGCTCTCTTATAGCTCTGGGTGGGCTGTTAACTATTTAAAGAAATCCATCGCTCTATTGATTAACATGAAACCTTGGATTTACGGACTTGTGCAAACAAGTAGCGTTGTATTGTGTTCTCTACTGGCTGCAACTACGGCATTAGGACAAATCACTCCAGATAATACCCTCGGTAATGAAAGTTCTTTGGTAACGCCCAATGTAAATGTTAAGGGAAACCGAGCGGATTTGATAGAAGGTGGTGCGATTAGAGAAAGCAATCTATTCCACAGCTTTTCAGATTTCAATGTTGCTCAGTTCGGGCGAGTTTATTTTACTAATCCTGCTGGAATTCAGAACATCATTACTCGGGTAACTGGAACAAATATTTCCAATATTTTGGGAACTCTGGGAGTGCAGGGCAATGCTAACTTGTTTTTGATAAATCCAAACGGTATTTTCTTTGGTCCCAATAGCCGACTAGATCTAGGAGGGTCATTTTTTGGGAGCACTGCTGATGGTGTGTTGTTTGAAGATGGCACAGTCTTCAGCGCTAAAAATCCGAATGAAAAACCGTTATTAACTATTAATATACCATCTGGGTTGCAATATGGTTCCAATCCAGGAAGTATTACTAATCAGTCTTTTTTTGGGCTTCAGGTACCAAATGGTCAAACCTTAGGGCTGATTGGTGGTGAGGTGAATATTCCTGGTGGTAGCTTAAGAGCAAGCGATGGACGAATTGAGTTGGGGAGTGTTGGTTCTAATAATGTGGTGAAATTGATACCAACCGATACTAGTTTTGGGTTCGATTATTCAGGAGTTCAAGGGTTTCAGGATATTAGTTTGTCCGAGCGGGCTGGAGTTAGTACCATTGGCGAAAGTGGTGGCAGTATCCAGGTGCGGGGAGCTAAGGTGAGTTTACGCGATCGCTCTTTTGTTTTTGCGGATACCAACGGGAGTGGAAGTGGGGGTGGCATAGTTGTTAAGGCTTCACAGTTGAGTCTTGAGGGTGGTTCTGAAATCAGTACGTTTGTATTTGGCTCAGGACAGGGGGGAGATTTGACAGTGGATGCCTCTGAATCTGTTCGAGTAATTGGTGTATCGGCTAATGGTACTCTCAGTGCTTTGAGAGCCCAAGTTGTTCAAGGAGCAGCAGGAAATGCCGGAGATGTGACTATTACCACTGGGCAGTTAATCGTTTCTGATGGAGCATTTGTTTCAGCTGACACAATGGGTGAAGGGGACGGCGGAAATTTGACTGTTGATGCCGACTCAAAGGTTCAACTGATTGGTACCTCAGCCGATGGTGTGTTTCCCAGCGGCTTGTTTACTGACACTTTTGGGAAAGGAAAAGCGGGAGAGTTAAATATTACCACTGGGCAGTTAATAGTCTCTGATGGAGCGCTAGTTTCAGCTAGCACTGCTAGTGAAGGGGACGGGGGAGATGTGACTATTACCACTGGGCAGTTAATCGTTTCTGATGGAGCACAAGTTAATGCTATCACAACGGGTGAAGGGGACGGCGGAAATTTGACTGTGGATGCCTCTGAATCTGTTCAAGTGATTGGTACCTCAGCCTCGGGTGAGTCTGCCAGCGGCTTGTCTACTCAAGCTCAAGGGACAGGAAATGCGGGAGATTTGAAGATTACCACTGGGAAGTTAATGGTCTCTGATGGAGCACAAGTTTCAGCTAACGCAAGCGGTGGGGAGGCCGGAAAGTTGACTGTGGATGCCTCTGAATCTGTTCAAGTGATTGGTACCTCAGCCTCGGGTGAGTCTGCCAGCGGCTTGTCTACTCAAGCTCAAGGGACAGGAAATGCGGGAGATTTGAAGATTACCACTGGGAAGTTAATGGTCTCTGATGGAGCACAAGTTTCAGCTAACGCAAGCGGTGGGGAGGCCGGAAAGTTGACAGTGAATGCCTCTGAATCTGTTCAAGTGATTGGTCCCTCAGCCGATGGTCGGCGTGTCAGCGGCTTGTTTACTAAAACTGACGGGACAGGAAAAGCGGGAGATTTGAGTATTACCACTGGGCAGTTAATCGTCTCTGATGGAGCACAAGTTTCAGCTAACGCAAGCGGTGGGGACGGGGGAAAGTTGACAGTCGATGCCTCTGAATCTGTTCAAGTGATTGGTAGCTCAGCCAATGGTCGGCGTGTCAGCGGCTTGTTTACTGAAACTGAAGGGACAGGAAATGCGGGAGATTTGAATATTACCACTGGGCAGTTAATTGTCAAAGATGGAGCAAGAGTTTCAACTACCACTTTTGGTGAAGGGGACGGGGGAAATTTGACTGTGGATGCCTCTGAATCTGTTCAAGTGATTGGTAGCTCAGCCAATGGTCGGCGTGTCAGCGGCTTGTTTGCTCAAGCTAATCCAGGCTCAAAAGGAAAAGCGGGAGATGTGAATATTACCACTGGGCAGTTAATTGTCAAAGATGGAGCAGGAGTTTCAGCTAGCACTGCTAGTGAAGGGGACGGGGGAGATGTGAATATTACCACTGGGGAGTTAATCATCTCTGATGGAGCACAAGTTTCAGCT
>NZ_JAAHIG010000563.1:0-4060 GCF_010692305.1 Moorena sp. SIO4G3
GGGAACCCCCTTTGGCGGCGCTGCCTTCCCAAGACCGCGCAAATCACGCTAATCAATAAGTTTTACCCCTTTTCTGCATAGCCGACCAACCATAAAGGCTCAACGTAATCAGGTTTCGTCTCCGGGGAACCCCCTTTGGCGGCGCTGCCTTCCCAAGACCGCGCTGCATCGCTTAATAAAAATCTCCCCCATCTCCCCATCTCCCCATCTCCCCATCTCCCCATCTCCCCATCTCCCCATCTCCCCAAACTTCACACACTCTCCATTAATTATGGGTATTCAACCAGACTTGATATTACTTCACGATAAGCCATAGTCTTCGAGCATAGAGTTGTCGATATCAAAAAAATAGTCTCTCAAAACTTTTCTCATACGCTGATATCGTTTTCGCAAGGCTGTATTACTTGCTAAGTTTAGGCGTTCTTCAATTTCAATCCAGGACAATTCCTCCATCACTCGTAACACAAAAATATCAAAATCTAGAGGACTTACTAGTTGTCTAATATCTGATAGTATTTCCTTGACATATTGATCCGATAAATAATCGGAAGCATCATTGGAGCTAATCTGGTATTCTATAGCGCTAAACTCACGTTCTTTTTTCCAATGCTTTCCTTTCTTGGCAAAATGCTCTCTAATCACATTTAAGCAGGTTGTTCTTAGCCAAGCTGATGGATTTTCAATATGTTGTCCAGATTCAATTTTGCTAACTCCGCGAATATAGCTTTCAATAAAGATGTCAAAAATATCAAATTTGTGTTCAAGGTTGAACTGCTTGAGTCGGAATTCAATAAATGCAAACAGTCCTGATTTCTCTCGTTGGTTTAAAATAGAATTAACAGCGGCATCAAATTGTTTACGATTAGGGGACTTTGGAGGTTTTCTAGGTTGCATATAGTGTAGTTCCTCGGTAAAAATAAAAGCACATGATGCCCTGACTTTAAATTGTATTTGAGAAACCTTATAATCACTATTACTCACTTAGTGACGATTAAGTCTCGATTTGTGACATTGATAAGTAGGTAGAGTAAAATACATTCATCAAGGGTATAACCATGAAACAATCAGGTTACGGAGCTGTGTTGCCAAATTGGCATAAAAAATCTTTCCATAGCGGTGTTTTAGTATGCCCCTACTTACAGTTGTCCAAGAGTGACCCTAATCACTATAGCCCTTGTAATCATCAAGGAATTACCACATCAGTTGCCACATTAATTGTAGGTACCCATGGCTTGGGCTCCCGATGCTTGCGGGCAATTGCCTGTGGTCAGCTCCCAGTCAGAACTGCTGTAGACGTAAGTGATGCGGATATGCTCTAGGATTATGTAGAAGCAGGTAGATTTTAGCCAGTCTGACGGGTCTTGAATATCTTGTCCAGATTCAATTTTGCTAACGCCACGAAGACAGCCTTCAAAAAGTATCTGGCCTATATCAAGTTCCTGTTCAAGATTGAAGTACTGGAGTTGGCGTTTAATAAATGTATATACCTCAGAGTTTTCTTTTTGGTTCCAGCTAGAATCAACTACTGCATCAAATTTTTGACGATTAGGGGATTTTAGGAGGTCTTGGGTTTGCATCGGGTGTACTTCCTCTAGAAAAATCAACATACAAAGTTCAGGCTTATTACTTCAGTTTTTCTTGAAAAAGCCTAATCATTATTCTTAATAAATAATGAGAATTAAGTCTTGATTTGTGACACTGATCTAGTTTGACCGGTCAGCTAAGGCGCGACCCCCATGCGACACTTTATGCAAACAGCTATCAGCCCCTTAGCCCCTACAGCGAACGAGCTTAGGTTCGACTTATAACCAAAAGCTCAGTTGACTTGAGGTGTCTTTCCAAAGTGGAAAGCCTTGGCACCAGTTCGTGTAGGTGTCTTTTTAGGGAGATCCGTGGTGCCTAGGGTGCTCAAGGTGCTCACAGCAAACGATCAAGGGATGAAAACCAGGTAATTTCTAGGAAAAGCTGTAATTATATCCGTCCTTCCGGTGAACTTTCATCAAGTTTTTACAGTGAATGTTTACAAGTTTGTGTCCCTCAACGGTAAAACCAAACGAGTTACTACTACTTCTGGGATTAACTCGACCAAAGTCACCAGTTAAGACATTTCTAGCAATATCCCCGCTACACCAACCTTTGATTGGCTTGAGTGGATTATGCCTGATCGGGTAGCCGTACTTATTCAGTGCGGCTTTCTGTCTTCCTCCTTGCCCTTTACAGATGACTAGTAGTGGTTGGTTGGTCAAGAGTTCTAGAAACTCAACCTCGCCGACACATGCTGCGTCGATCCAATGTTGTTTGGGCAGTCCCAGTCTAATCCGATTATATTTAGTTTGAGCACCTGTGCCAGTGACAACAGGTAGAAGGCGACTCATAACTTTGACTAGCTTATCTGTTGTCGCATTTACGGCGGCTGAATCTTTAAGAGGTTTTTTAGCAAAGGATTTAATCTTTTGCAGTAGCCCTGGTTTATTTTTTAGAAAGTCCTCGATCGGTTTATTTCCTTTCTTTTGGTTACATTTATCACAGGACAAACACAAGTTACTAACCCGGTTGCTTCCGCCCTTAGACTGGGGTTGGATGTGTTCTATCTGCAAAGGGATATCTTTCTTGCCACAGTAAGTGCATTCCCTATCCCACTTTTCGAGTAGATACTCCCTGACTTCATATCCAGCCAGGGAACCTTGCTGATACTCGATACCACTAATTTCTGGATTAGAAATTTTTTGGGTATCAAATTTAACTCGCTCTATCCAGATTTCCGATACGGGAGCGAACTTAATCAAACGTTCGACCCAAGTTTGGATCGTAAGTATGCGATGCTCCAAACTGGGAGGAAGCCAGTTCTCACTACGTCTACGGTTTAGACATCTCGGTTTTCTGTAGCGAGTAGTTCGGCCACGTCTGCGACTTCTTACGGCTCTTCTGGATTCTAACTTCTTTTTGATCAAGGAACCTCTGTGTTGTAGCTCCATAGCCCAAATAACTTGATTATTCTGAACCAAAGAAAAACCTGTGAACTTACTTCCTGGATCTATTTTTATCTGACATGACAACAGCAAGGGATTGTCGATAGCAGTTTTCAAGATGATAGTAAAAGGATACATCCTAAAAACCGCCGCCTTACCTTTGTCCAACAACCTACGTGCCTTTTTGGGTGACATAGGGTTGAGTGGTCGAAAGTTTGTATCAATCACGAAAACGTAGTTTTGCATCGTTAAATGCCTCAAAATTGGTAATGTGTGCCTCGACAATGTTGTCAGAGCTTTTTAGGCTAGTAACACGTTTTGCCTTCGTCTTAATCACTAGCGATAGAGCTACAAACTGGCGTTCATTCGTAGGTATCATCACTCAAACAACGTAGGAAGTTAATCCTGAGTCTGCATCTTAGCTAGGTAAATCCCGGAAATATCCGGAGCTTACCAAGGCTTTAACTAAGAGAGCAAGGCTTGATATTGATCCATATCAATTACAATACCAAGTTTGCTTGCATCTGTGACAGTACTCGAAAGGGTACTTTTATTTGTTTTTATTTGTGTTACGCTTAAAGATTAGTAACAAGTTTCAAGGATTTCTTTCTGCTCCCTGTTCCCCGTTTCCCGTTCCCATTGGCTGAATACTTACAAAGATTACTGACCCTTGAGCCTTTTTCCTCAAGAGGTGCAATCACCCACAGAAAGTCCTTTAGATCCCAACCATTCCCGATTGAATAGCCGTGACTGATAACGACCACCGCCATCACAAAGTACAGTCACAATTGTGTGGCCAGGTCCCATTTGTTTAGCCAGAGCAACAGCAGCTCCGACATTAATCCCGACAGACCCTCCCATAAATAATCCATCCCGGCTCAGCAACTGGTAAACTACCCGGAGACATTCGTGGTCATCAATTTGAATGGCATCATCAATGGGAGCTCCTTCCATATTCCCAGTAATACGGCTGTTACCGATACCTTCTGTAATAGAGCTACCTTCCGGTTTAATAACACCGGTCTTGACATAACTGTATAAACCGCTACCCATGGGGTCAGCTACCACACATCGAAGGTTAGGATTTTTTT
>NZ_JAAHIG010000564.1:0-4049 GCF_010692305.1 Moorena sp. SIO4G3
TATCTTCCTGTAAAAATCCTCCCAAGCGGGACGACATTTTTCCCGGAGTTTCTGGGTTGGGGTCGTAGTAGTTATCTACATTCCAGCGTTGGGGAGGAATTTCGGTAATTGCATCCACTCCATCAGATAGTAATTGCCATAATTTTTGGGGGCTATCGGCTCCTCCAGGAAAGCGACAAGCCATACCAACAACTGCTATTGGTTCTGTTGTGGTAGACTCTAGTGCTTCTATTCTAGTTTTGGCTTCCTTAAGTGCTAAAAGGACCTGTTTTGATACAGATAGCTTTTCTTTTTTCTCTGGTGAATTGCTCATTTTTAATTGTCCTCGAGTAACGTGTTTAAGGCTGCTAATTCCTGAATAACTGAAGATTCAACATCTTCTTCTGATAAATTTTCTATCTCTAAAATTTGATTTGCTTTCTGTTGTTGAACAACAGATAACTGCGACTGCTCTATTTTATTTAACTGCCAACCAAGTACTTTTGAAGAAATGTAGTCGGCTAAACTAATAATATTTGGAAATTCAAAAGCTAACGTTTTTGGCAGAGAACAATTCAAGCTTTTTTGCAGTTGATTTCTCAGTTCCACTGTCATTAAAGAGTCCATACCCATTTCAAATAAACCTTGCTCTGGAGATAGTAGTTTAAAATCTTTGACCCCCAATACTCTAGCTACTTCATTCGTAAGATAGTCAATCAAAAGTTGATAACGCCTACTTTCAGGCTCTGCTTCTAATTGTTTTAAAATTTCTGGTTGCTGTAGTAATGACCGATCTTCTGATTCTAGTGATTTGTTTTCTATCTCTGCCAAAAGTGGTCGGTATTTTTTCGATTGATAGACTTCTTTAAATATATTCCAGTCTACCCAGGCTACCACTGTTTGGACTGTATCAGTTTCCATAAGCCAACCCAAAGCGTTAAATCCTTGCTCTGGCTGTAATGGTTTCAATCCAATTTTACTCATAGCTTGGACATAAGTTTCCTCAGAAGCCATGCCTCCCTGACCTAGACTTCCCCAATTAACACTTAATGCTGGTAGTCCTATAGAACGGCGATAGTAAGCAAATGCATCCAGGAAATGATTAGCTGCATCATAACTACCTTGAGTTTTAGCTCCCCACACTGAGCCAGCAGAAGAAAAGCAGACAAAAAAGTCCAGAGATAAATTCTTGGTTAGTTGATGTAAAATCCATGTTCCTAGTGTCTTAGGACGAAGCACGGATTCCATAGTATGAGGTTCTATCTCCTTGATCGGCAATCCACTACTACTAACACCAGCAGCATGAACAACTCCTCTTAAAGGTTTCTGTGTTGTATTGATTTCCTCTACTATTAAGGACATCTGTATTGAATCAGTGATATCAGCAGGACATACAGTTACTTTTGCCCCACTATTTTCTAACAATGTGATGATTCTAGTTTTATTCCCGTCCTCAGTATTTGCAGATAAATTAGCCCATTCTTCCCGTGGAGGAAGTCCTTTGCGCCCTGTCAGCACAAGATTTCTTGCTCCCCGCTCTACCATCCACTGGGCAAATTTTAGTCCTAAAAATCCCAAACCTCCAGTAATTAGGTAGGTAGCATCAGAGTGGAAACTCAAACTTTGAGACTTTTCCATCTGGCTACTACCCATTAAACGAGCTACATAGCGCTGCCCATCACGGAAAGATATATGATCTTCACCATCTGAATCACAAATCTCTGCTATTAAGGCAGCTACTGATTCATCAGTAGAGCTATTAGGGTCTAAATCTACCATTCCTCCCCAGAAATCAGGATGTTCAAGAGAGACGACTCTACCCATTCCCCACACAGGAGATTGAGCTAATCCAGTCATAGAACTGTTAATGCCAAGAACTGGCTGTGCTCCTTGGGTAACTAACCATAGGCAAGGCTTTTGAATAAATTCAACCTTGAGTAATGCTTGAGTCAAATGCAATATGCTACCACATCCCAGGCTTGAAGTTGACTCTAAAGTTTCTACTGTTAACTTCTCAACTTCAGAATTATCTAAACTCCATAAGTGAATAATTTCAACAGAGCTAGATACATTTGTTGTTAATGTTTCTAGTAGTTGTGAGTAATCATTTCGTTGATCTGGATTTATGGTAAATTCTGCTGGTGCTATTTGTTTATATCTCTCTCCTGCAAATACTAAAGTACAAATCTCTCCTACTGAGCGGAGTAAGGTAGCTAACTTTTGCCCCACTCCCTGAGAATCTGCTAGGATCAACCAACTCTTAGAACCATCATTCCTTTGTTCTAACTTCGTTGGAGAGCTTTGAGCTACAATTACCGTTTGCTCTGACAATGTTTCTGCCATTCCCTCCACTTCTGGCATGGTTACTACTTCGGTAAAACCTGTTTCTCTCAACACATGATGCCATTTGTCTCTACTCAACAAAGGATAATCTGGTCGTAATTCATAATCCCTGAATTTCCACCATCCTTCTAACAGTCCAAATATTAAATCTACCCATATTGTTTTAGCTGTTGCTTCATATAACACCAACATTCCCCCATCTGCTAACAGTTTTCGCACATGGGATAATGTCTGCTTCATATCTGTAGTTGCATGAAGTACATTAGCGGCAATAATTACATCATATTGATGAGCCTCAAATCCTTGAGTTGTCGGGTCTACTTCTATGTCTAAAGTTTGATACTTGATGAACTTATAATCCCGGAATTTCTCTTGAGCTTTGGCTGTAAATAATGCCCCTATATCCGTGAATGTATATTCGGTTTGCCCTTGATTTAGATGAGGTAGGATATAACTTGTGGTCCCTCCTGTTCCCGCTCCTATTTCCAACAACCGTATTCCTCGGCTTTTGGGTAATTTTGCTATAGCTTTGGTGATGGATTTTTCTACTATTGTGTTCATCACCAAAGCTACTGTTGACTCTTCATAAAGTTGAGTCGCTGTGGTCAAATCTCCTTGGGGGAACACTAACTCTACTGGGTCTATTGTTCCCCGTAATACCCCACTTAGTTTAGAGCCACAACGAGAGAGTAGTGTCAATGCTGCTGTTTCTTCTGGATATTTCTTCTGTAAACTGCTGATTTTTTCAGTCGGCTTTACTTCAGCTAAGGTTTGTGCTACTTCCCACTGCTGATTATTTGACTTGAGTATTCCTGACTCTGTTAATATTTGCAGCAAACGCTTAAATAGTGGTCGATGGGTGGGAACTACACCTAATTTTTGGGCTGCTACATCAAATGCAAAGCTTTCTGTTGGTTTGTATGACCAACCCATTGACTGTAATGCCTGTACTATATAGTCTACGCTTAATTGGTCCAAGCTTATTTCAAAAGACACTGTTGTTTCATTATCTACCTGAGTTACTAATTCTGTCAGAGTAGGAGTTAATTTTTGGTTAATTTCTATGGGAGGTATGAGGAAATCTGGTGGTAGTAGTTTACCAAAAATACTTTTGTTTCTCCACTCTACTTCATACAAGCAATTTTCTATTGATGTAGTTACTGCTGCTAATTGTTCCTGGTATTGTTTGGCTAATACGTCTAATATTTCTGGTAAAAGTTTAAGTTTTTCTGGTGAAAAATTTGCTACTGTTTCTAGTTGTTGGGTGAGAGCTTCTGTTTTTCCTTGAGTAAGTAGTTTAATAATTGGAATCTCACTAATATTTTCTGTATTTTGATGTTGTTTATGTTTGTTTTCTGTTGTTTCTACCCAATAACGTTCCCGTTGGAATGGATATGTGGGCAATGTTACTTTCTGACGATTATAATCAGAGTCAAACCCTGACCAATCTATTTTGGCTCCTTTTACATACAATTTTCCTAAGCTTGATAGCATTTGTTGCCACTCATCCACTCCCAGACGCAATGATGGCAACCATTCTCCCACATCTTCTGTTACACATTGCCTTCCCATTCCTAACAATATGGGTTTAGAGCCTATCTCCAGGAAGGTTTCATATCCTTGCTCTTCCAGAGTTTTCATACTCTGGGCAAACCTTACTGGTTGACGCACATGAGCTACCCAATATTCAGCAGTGGTTATTTCTGCACCTACTTCAGTACCTGTAA
>NZ_JAAHIG010000565.1:0-4014 GCF_010692305.1 Moorena sp. SIO4G3
TATAGCAATTCTACGACTTGTGAGGTACAAATTTATGGTTTTTAGGGAGCAGGGAGCAGGGAGCAGGGAGCAGGGAAGAGGGAAGAGGGAAGAGGAACCCACCCCTAACCCCTCCCAGGAGGGGAAGTGAGGGAAGAGGGAAGAGGAACCCACCCCTAACCCCTCCCAGGAGGGGAAGTGAGGGAAGAGGGAAAAAATAATGTGTACCTCATGAGTCCTAGAAACGCTATACTAAGAGCATCCGTTAGGATCAGAAGGTTCATGAGCAATTATTCGGTTACAATAACTAAGAAGCAAAAAGTAGGTGTGATTATCATGCAAGCTATTTTTTGGAGTATAGAAGAAGTCGCCCAAAGAGCCAAACAACTGTACGAAAATGGCATTCGCCAACAAGTTGAATATGGCGATAATATTGGCAAAATGATTGTGATTGATGCTGAAACTGGTGAATACGGAATAGATCAAACTGGTGTGGAAACAGCATTAAGGTTCAAGCAAAAGAAACCAAACGCCAGATTGTTTACTATGCGGATTGGTTATGACGTTGCGGTCAGCTTTGGTGGTGCAATTGAGCGAACTGTACCATGATTTACGGCAGATTGATTGATGGGTTAGCTATAGTACCAGTAACTTTTCGTTTACCTACACAACCAGATTTTTCTCTAGATTTTATTATCGACACTGGGTTCAACGATCATCTTACCCTACCACCACAAGCAGTCAGTGTAATGAATCTTCCATTATATTCTAGCACACCGGCAAGATTAGCCGATGGTAGGGAAGCTTTATTATCTATACATTTAGCCACAATTGTTTGGGACAATATCGAAAAAGTAGTCCCTATTTTAGCTTCTGGTTATAAACCTTTACTTGGAACAGCTTTGATGAGAGGATATCATCTGGAGATAGATTTTGAAGACAATGGTTTGGTTTCGCTAGAAAAAATTTCACCCTCTATTTCATAATTTGAGCGATAGCAGCATGTAGGTTGGGCCCTTGGAACGTAGGCTTGCTTCCCCTAGGGTAACCCAACACATAGTGCGAACGCGCCCCGCGTGACCTACGGTCAATCGCTTTTAGCGGCTCTTTTGGAGCATCGCGCTTTGTAGGTTGGCTTGTTGAATGTTACCCAACATAATTCCCCTCAACACAACGTCTTCGACCCAAGAGCCGGGTATCTGCTCGCTACAAAATAGAAACTACAATTTAATTGGTGTGGCGGTCTTATGTTGTTGGGTTTCCTCACGTCACCCCAACCTACGATTGAATTGAGGTGGTGAGTGCGATCGCTCGTACAGCTTTAAATTAGGCGTTGCTGAATCAAGGAATGAATGCGCGATCATCTGGTATGGGTCTTGCCCCCTAAATCCCCCAACTTTGGCAGGGCTGTTTCATTCTCGACCATAAAATTCATGTTTTAGGGGCTGAAAGCCCCTGATGGTAAGCAAATCACCGTGTTTTTATACTATTGGTGTTTAATAATAGAAAAACAGGGGCAAAACCGTTGCCGCTCGGGAGGTTCAGGGAACCGAAAAATTTACAATGAAACAGCCCTGCCCAACTTTGGGGGACGCAAGAAAGTCTTGTTCCCCCCAGAATTGGGGGGCTAGGGGGGCGAAACCATACCCAAAATCAGCAACGCCTTAAATTAAGCGCTCTTGTAGGGTGCTTCAAGGTGAAATGTAACGCACCACCTTTGTGTTAATATGAGAAAATATTTCCGGTAACAATGAATCATCTTCTAAATTTGTAAGTTATTGAAGGAGCGGACGCACTGGTGACAAGGAAAAGTCCACTTGTGATAGTAAGAGCCATTCCTATGCGATCGCTTGTAGCCCTTTTTTCTTCACGAGGGTCAACAGGCGTAGCGCAGCTCCCCCAGGTTTTTTAACACCACTTTCCCAGTCGGAAACCTGATTGTGTGAAACATTGAGGTAACGAGCGAAGACTGCTATTGAAGCATTTTCCCGCTCCCGCAAAGCACGGATATCTTGTGGAGATAGGGATTCAAAAGGAGTAAGACAGGTTTGATCAAACTCATCCATCGTCTGCTTAGTAATGGCACCAATTTGATGCAAAGCTTCCATGGACTCATGGATGGCAGCAAAAGCCTCTGATTTGTACTGTAGTGATTCGCTCATTGCTTAACTTCCCCTAGTGCCTTAATATCTATCAATTGCTGAATCTGTTCATCTGACAGCAGCCTTGTACTCTTTAGCCGCTTTCTTAAAGTCTGCTAGCTCATCATTGGAGATATTATCGCGCTCACTTTTGGCAAACCCATATATGAAAAACGCCTTATCACCGCGACGAAATAGGATGATCGAGCGATACCCTCCAGACTTACCCTGGCTCTCACGGGCAATGCGCTGCTTGATGACACCTCCACCGAGATCAGCATCGATTAAGCCTTGCTCTGCCCGCATCACAGCTCCGAGCAACATGGCATCTGTCATTCTTTCTCTACGGGAGAAGCGTTGAAACCATGCAACGCATGAAAATCCGCAATATAACCTCTTACATTTTATATAATATCATACATTGCATGATACTTTAAGTGCGTTCGCTTTTAGCGGCTCCAAAGGAGCATCGCTGATTACCATGACCGAGAGTGAGAAGAATCAACAAGTTGATCAACTCGCTCAGGCGATGGAAAAAGCGGTAAAAGTCCCTTCAGACAATACAAAAAAAAATGCTCAAGGATACCTATGCCTTAATGGAGCATTTAACCAATACCAAGGGTGACAGGGATTCTGCTGATGGTGAGACTAAAGATGACTCAGATACCAATGCCTCTGGCGCTGATTATCAAACCTTACTCAATAACTTCAAAGAATCTTATAGCCAGCATTATGATGCCTTAGCGGTAAGTGAAGCAGGTTTTCCGATTGGTGGTCATTTGTTTAATATGACCAAAGATGAACTGGATGCTGAGATAAAGGATATTAACAAAAAAATAGCAGACGCGAAACAACTCCCACCAGAGCAAATTCATGATTTTTTCGATATGCCTATGCCCTAAGATAAAAGCTATTTGAAGTTTCTAAATCCGCCGAAAATGCTGCTAGTACCGATAGCTCTACTACAGAGGATAAAGAAGAGAATGCTACAGCGGAAGAGACGATAGATCAAGCGGTGAGGGATAAAAATTCACCAGAGGATCAAGTTGCGAAAAATGAGGTTAATCGAGAAATAGGTGAATTTAACCAAAAACATGCTGGCACGATGGAGGAGATAGTGCGATCGACCTTGTCGGGTGCGATCCTTGAATCAACATCTGCTGCTTCACCCGATGGATTATGAGGAACGCACCACCCTAAACCCTCGATTTTCACGCTTGTTACCCGTTGATTTTATCTGATATTGTAAGTTACGATAAAAACTTGTTAATTTATGTTACCGTCATAGTGTATGTAACTCTGACTGGCTAAAAATGAAAGCAATTACGAGTAATCAAGCCAAACACAAATTAGATGAACTAATCGAGCGGGTCATTCTTGATGTAGAACCAACGATTTTATGTAATGATCAAGGAAAACAAGCTGTTTTAATGTCTTTAGATGAATTTAACTCTTGGCGAGAAACACTATATTTATAGTCCAACCCTGCCAATGCCGAACATCTCTTAGAATCAATTGAACAAGCTAAATCAGGCAAAAAGTCAATTAAACAATTAATTGATGAATGAAAATCACTTTTACCGAAGCATCTTGGTCTGACTATAAATGGCTACAAGAGAATGATAAAAGGCTATTAAAAAGAGTTAATTTACTGGTTGACGAGGACCTCAATTCACCAGGTTGACTCAAAGGGGGGATAATGTTGAGGCACGAAACCCAACAATCACGGGCTTTTGCGTAACCTTTCTGATGCTGCACTGGACAAACTGGCGATCGCTTAGTTCGTAACCGAAAGATATCTGCCGCCAGTGAGCTTGAACTTTAGAGTCCCTCACCTCAATTAACTCATAAATTTCTGGAGGATGGGGCTGGTGCACCACGCAGCATCCCTTCT
>NZ_JAAHIG010000566.1:0-4013 GCF_010692305.1 Moorena sp. SIO4G3
TTCTCACGCGTTACTCACCCGTCCGCCACTCCCCCGAAGGGGCGTTCGACTTGCATGTGTTAAGCATACCGCCAGCGTTCATCCTGAGCCAGGATCAAACTCTCCATGGTACTCAAGTTGTTTTTTTCTTTCCCCGACTCTCAGTCAACCGTTATGGTTAACTTTGAACCAGTTCGGAATTTTAGGTTTTAGTTTTGGTCAATCTGTCCTATAATGAGGTCAGATTAACCTGAAAATTTCTTGACGAGTAGCGACCGTATATTGGCTCTCAAACTATAGATTTTTCTTGGTTCGGGGCGGTGCGGTGCGTTTCGCTGTCCTCATCGCCATTTACTAATGTAGAGGGTAAAAAAGCGTTTGTCAACCTAAAACCGAAACTTTTTTGGGGATAAATCCTTGAATTCTATGTATGGCAAGGGTTTTGGATTTTAAAAATTTTTTTTTGAATCCATTTTGGAGGTCTGACCAGGGGAAGAGGGGGAAGCTCTCAGGTCACAGGGGTAGGTTCTTTAGATTTGGGTCGGGAGTCGGGAGTCGGGAGTCGGGAGTCGGGAGTCGGGAGTCGGGAGTTAGGAGTCGGGAGTCGGGAGAATTATTCAGTAACTATTGTATATTTAGATACATACCTGAACAGGGGCGTGTCGGTTGGTCGTTGTCTTGATGCAGTCGCTCATGGGGGAAACCACGGCAGTCGCTCATGGGGGGAACCCCCTTTGGCGGCGCTGCCTCCCCAAGACCGCGCTGCATCGCTTAAGTGCAGGTTGGGACTACTCCGATCGCCCCCAGTGAAACGGGAAATTCACCTGGAGTTACAGTAATTGTGCGGTTAGGTCTAGGATTAATCGGTAAGTAGTGGCTGTTACCATTCAGAGGCAAGATTAATGAACAGCCCTTTGCACTGGCACCATGAAATCCATTGTTGAACAACTTAGACTTCAATTCACTCAAGCCTTAACTGCTGCCTTCGGTTCTGATGTGGCAGGGGTAGATCCAATGATGGTACCTGCCAGCAATCCCAAATTTGGTGACTATCAGTCTAATGTGGCCTTGGCTTTGAGCAAACGTTTGAAACAGCCGCCAAGAGCGATCGCAGAATCTTTGTTGCAGTATCTAGATGTGGCTGAGATATGTCAGAGCCCGACTATTGCTGGTCCAGGCTTCATTAATTTGAGCTTAAAACCTGCTTACTTGGAAGAACGGCTAAGGGAGATTCATACTGACCCACGTCTAGGAGTAGCAGTCGCTTCAGCCCCTCGACGGGTCATTGTTGATTTTTCTTCTCCCAATATTGCTAAAGAGATGCATGTGGGACATCTACGTTCAACGATTATTGGGGATTCGATTGCCCGGATCTTAGAATTTCGGGGTCAAAATGTACTGCGCTTGAATCATGTGGGAGATTGGGGCACCCAATTTGGGATGTTGATTACCTATCTCAGGGAAGCTTACCCAAGTGCTTTGACTACAGCTGATGCCCTGGATTTGGGAGATTTAGTCACCCTTTATCGGCAAGCTAAACAACGGTTTGATGCAGATGAGGAATTTCGGGAGGCATCTAGACTCGAAGTTGTTAAACTGCAATCTGGTGCAACGGATAGCCGCCGTGCTTGGCAGCTACTGTGTGACCAATCTCGGCGGGAGTTTCAGATTATCTACGATTTGCTGGATATTCAGCTCACCGAAAGAGGAGAATCCTTTTACAATCGTTTTCTACCAGAGGTTGTGGACTATTTAGACAAGTCTGGCTTGTTAGTGGAAGACTCGGGAGCCAAATGTGTTTTCCTTGAGGGGTTTACAAATAAAGATGGTGAGCCTCTGCCCTTGATTGTGAAAAAATCTGATGGGGGCTATAACTATGCCACCACTGACTTAGCTGCACTGCGCTACCGGACTGAGCAAGACCAGGCTCAAAGGATTATATATGTTACTGATTCCGGACAAGCAAATCATTTTACCCAGGTATTTCAGGTGGCTCGACGGACTGGTATTCTTCCGGAAAATGTTGAAGTCGTTCATGTTCCCTTTGGTTTGGTTCTGGGGGAAGATGGCAAAAAGCTGAAAACGCGGTCTGGGGAAACAGTGCGGTTGCGGGATTTGTTGGATGAAGCGATCGCACGATCTGGTGCTGATTTAGAATCGAGACTGAAGCAAGAAGGTCGGGAGGAAACTGAGGAATTTAAAGAGCATGTTGCCAAAGTCGTAGGCATGAGTGCAGTTAAGTATGCTGACCTTAGTCAAAATCGTACCAGCAACTATATATTCAGCTTTGATAAGATGTTGGCACTCCAGGGCAATACGGCACCATATATGCTTTATGCCTATGTCCGCATTCAGGGAATTAGCCGCAAAGGGGAGATTGATTTTGAGCAACTGGGCACCAATGCCAAAATTTTGTTGGAAGAAGACGCAGAATTGGTGCTAGGGAAGAAATTATTGAAACTGAGTGAGGTCCTTGGTGAAGTTGAGAAAGAGTTGATGCCGAATCGCCTTTGTCAGTATTTATTTGAACTGAGTCAGAAGTTTAATCAATTCTATGACCAATGCCCTGTACTGAAAGCCGAAGAACCCAAGCGGACATCCCGTCTGCTGCTATGTGATTTGACTGCTAGAACTCTGAAACTGGGATTGTCTTTACTGGGAATTCAGGTACTGGAGCGGATGTAGTACAGGTGAAGTATCTCAGCTATCAGCTAAGGTCAAAGGCTGATAGCTGAATACTTACGTCAGCTAGTTCACGACACTAGTGTTCGAGCCCCAGGGTGAGATAATGGTTTGGTTTTGACTACAATTTCCACATCTTGACCCAAAGCGTTTAAGAAGCGAAACAGCCGCACAATTGAAAAAACCGCCAACTTACCATTGATAAGTGCGGACACTTTAGGCTGATCTACTCCTAAAACCTTGGCCGCCGCAGCTTGTGTCATACCCTGGTTGGCAATAATATTACTAATCTTACGAGCCAGTTCTGCTTTAACGATTAATTCATCAGAGTTTTCTAAACCTAAATCGGTAAACACATTACCACTACTAGCTTGTACTTCAATTTCTTTTACCATAATTACTACCTCTACTCGTTAGTGTAATGTTGTGAGTAATGTTCTCTGGCTCTTTTTAACCTAGCTTCAATTAATTCCAGCTCTTGCTTGGGTGTGGCGATACCTTGCTTTGATTTCTTTTGAAATGTATGCAGAACATACACTACACCTTGGAGTTTTACGGTGTATAGACCGCGATAAGTGTCTCCATCAAAGTTGTCAATAACTTCGAGTACACCAGCACCTTTGAATCCTTTGAGGGGTTTAGCACCGGGATGTTTGTCTCCACATTGAGCTAAGTACAAGGCATAACCCATCACTTGCTGAACTTCTGAGGGAAATTTTTTCAAATCTTCCAAGGAACTGCCAACCCACTCTACAGGTTTTAAGGACACATCCATGTGATAAATATTCCAATTATAGCATGCTAATTACTAGTGTCCTAATTATCGGTTTCTACAATGAACAGGGTGTATAAGATCACTGCCTATAGCAGCAACACAAACCACTCGAAGGTGGCAAAACCTGGAAACATAGGGCGCAATTCAACTAAGATTTGCTCGACTCGACGATAATTAGCCATAATCTAACTGGCTGAATCAGCAAAACTCAGCCAGTTTGGAACATTCTCGTCCCTAGGCGCGATCGGGGTGTTCTTTTCTTAGAGGTAATTCAACCACTCAACCGACCACAGAACTTGGCACTATCCAGTATCAATAGATTGTAGCGATTGTAAAATTAGTGAGTATAGGATTTGACAACTGCTATAAGTTATTGATAATCTGCTTCTGATATTCCTCCTCACTCATCATCTCTTGGGTACTCTCGACTCGGTCTAAAAATACAATCCCGTCAAGATGGTCATATTCATGCTGGAATATCCTGGCTACAAAGTCTGTTAATTGTTGCCGCTGACACTGACCATACCGATTAGTATACTCCACCTCAATTCTAGTATACCTGGGTACTAACCCTCGA
>NZ_JAAHIG010000567.1:0-4001 GCF_010692305.1 Moorena sp. SIO4G3
TCCTTGTCTAGACCACGAGTTATATGGGTAAGTTCACCCATGCTGGCCAATGGGATCGCCCTTGAATTCCAGGAAAATACAGTTGGTGATTTTATCATAATTATGATTGAGTGGGTGAAGGAGGTTCTCTCCATCAATCTCAAATCACCAATCAGGATATCTCAGGATATCAAATTATGCTTCTATTAGTTGAGCCAACTTGGCCAATTTGTGGTGATTTCCTAACAAAGCCAAATCAGCTAGTTTTATGTCTGTTGACTTCACTATAGCGATTCCGACCTATAATGGGGCGAAGCGTTTACCATTACTGCTCGAACGACTGCGATCGCAAACTTTCCTCAACCCCATCAGTTGGGAAATTATTGTTGTTGACAACAATAGTAGCGATGATACTGCCCAGGTTATTCAAGACTATCAAAGCAATTGGGATTTATCTGTCCCCTTAAGATATTGTTTTGAACTCGAACAAGGATCAGCATTTGCCAGGTTGCGAGCTGTCCAGGAGGCTAAAGGTGAATTAATCGGTTTTTTAGATGATGACAATTTACCTGATCCCAACTGGATTGCTGCAGCCTATAGCTTTGGTCAAGAGTATCCTAAGGCAGGAGCCTACAGTGGTCAAATTCACGGTGATTTTGAAGTCGAACCCCCAGAAAATTTTGATCCCATCAAGCAATTTCTGGCAATTCGGGAACATGGACCAAACCCCCATCCCTTTCAACCCGAGCAAATCAGGCTACCCCCAGGGGCAAGCTTAGTCGTTCGTAGACAAGCTTGGCTCGATAGTGTGCCACCTCGTCCCAGTTTGACAGGCAAACTGCCCGGATTATTCGTCCAGGGGGATGATTATGAGCCATTGCTGTATATGTACAAAGCAGGTTGGGAAATTTGGTATAACCCAGCCATGCATAGCTATCATCAGATTCCCCAGTGGCGTCTTCAGAGAGATTACTTACTCACTCTCGCTCGTGGCTGTGGTTTGGCCACATGTCAGCTCCGCCTGATTAATGCTACCTTTTGGCAAAAGCCTATAGTAATTACCAAAACCTTATTGGGAAATTTGCGCCGATTTATCCTACATTTCCTGAAGTATCGAGGACAATTTAAAACTAATCTCATTGCCGCCTTTCAACTAGAATTCTTCTGGGGCAGTTTGATCAGTCCATTTTTTGCTATTAGAAAGCTTTTACAAAATAAGGGAACAGGGAACAGGGAACAGGGAGCAGGGAGCAGGGAGCAGGGAACAGGGAACAGGGAACAGTGTTAACTAATAATTGACGAAAATACTATCATTATAACACTTTTTTAATAGGTATGTTTTGATCAAAAAAAATTTTCATATTCAATGAAGTACAAAAACTAATTTTTCCGACTCCCGATTCCCTATTCCCTATTCCCGATTCCCGATTCCCTATTCCCTATTCCCTACTCCCTACTCCCTACTCCCTACTCCCTACTCCCTACTCCCTACTCCCTACTCCCTACTCCCTACTCCCTACTCCCTACTCCCGATTCCCTATTCCCTTTGCTATCATGACCCAAATATCCTTAATTATTCCAGTTAGAAATAGGCAACACTATACTCAGACTATTCTGAGTCAAATTTTTCAGCAACTTCCTAAAGTAAATACCGATAATACCTCAGTCATTTCAGTCATCATAGTAGATGATGATTCCACAGATGGCACCCGAGACATGATTAGACGTCAATTTCCCAATGTTTACTTACTTGAGGGAGATGGCAATCTTTGGTGGACAGGTGGGATTTGTCTGGGGATGAACTATGCCATAGATAAATTAGACTCGGATTACCTAGTGTGGCTAAATGATGATATCTCTGTGTCAGACAATTTCCTTAACAACCTGATTGATAGTTGTCAGTCTCCACTGTACAATAATACAATTGTTGGGGGTATTGTCCGGGATAAAACCTATTCTGATTGGATTGTGTTCAGTGGCATGGATAAAAAACAGCCAATTCGGAGTATGGATTATTTTGCTACAGCAGAGGCTAGGTCAGTCGATACCCTAAATGGTAATATAGCTATCATCCCCAGAGCAGTCGTCGATAAAATTGGATTTCCAGATGCTGATAGATTCCGGCATTACGGCGGTGACTTTGAGTTTGTTAGTCGTGCTCATAAATCAGGATTTAACGTGATTTTGTCAAGTAAACTCCAAGCCACTACGGATTATAATGTCAATGACTTGATTCGTTATATGCCCCCTTTACTACAATGGTATCTCCAACCGAATACAGCCAAAAGACTAGAGATTTTGAAAGGATTCACTAATTTAAAGTCAAATTATAATATCTGGCATATGGTCAATATAATTTATGAAGAATCACACCATGTCCCTTTCTGGAGGTATGCTATTTCCTATGTTAGGCAAGTTATTAAACTGTTAGTCAGTGATTTTTTACTCAAGAGTAAAACCGAAACAACTCTCAAAACCTATTTGAAGCAGCAAAATGCTCCCGAAGAAACTATTAAGGTGCTGATGAACCATAGAACTAAATCAGTATAGCATTGTCAGCTATCAGGTATCAGCTATCAGCTATCAGCTATCAGCTATCAGCTATCAGCTATCATATTAAACTAAATACTTAAATTTTTTCCTACTCCCTACTCCCTATTCCCTACTCCCTACTCCCTGCTCCCTACTCCCTACTCCCTTAATGTCAGAACCATGAAATTTAAATGAAGGCCAGCTTAATATCTATAATTATACCGGTTTATAATGACGAAAAAACTATCAAACAGACGATTGAATCGGTTTTAAATCAGACATTTACGGATTTTGAAATACTTGTCATTGATGATGGATCCCAAGACTCGACATGGCAAATAATTTCTAGCATCAAAGATGATAGATTAAAAATTTTTTCCTATCCCAATGCTGGCGTCAACCGAGCCCGTAATCGTGGATTCTCCCATGCTTCAGGTGACTATATTGCGTTCCTAGACGCTGATGATCTCTGGCATCCGGATAAATTAGAGTTCCAGTTAAACGCCTTACAAGCAAACCCCCAAGCCGCCGTTGCCTATAGTTGGACAAATTACATCGATGAATCAGGTCAGTTTTTGCGGCGAGGTAACCATATCACTCTCAATGGTAATGTTTATCCTCAGCTATTGCTAACTGATTTTTTGGAAAATGGTTCTAACGTCTTAATTTGTAGGAAAGCATTTGACACAGTTGGTCAATTTGATGAATCCCTAACCCAGGCAGAAGATTGGAATATGTGGCTGCGGCTCGCAGCTCATTATCCTTTTGTAGCTGTACCATACCCACACATTTTATATCGAGTCTCTGCTAATTCAGCCTCTTCTGATACTTCCAAGATGGAAGCAGGTTGTTTACAAGTAATTGAACGAGCCTTTGCTGCTGCTCCTGATTCTCTACAATATCTGAAAAAGCACAGCCTCGCTAACCTGTATAAGTACCTAATTTTCAAGGCTCTTGAATCCTCTTCACAACGACACCAAACCCTAGCCGCACTGCGATTTATTGGCCATGCCATCAGATATGATCCAAGCTTTTTACTGACAAGAACTACTTTAAAAGTATTCCTGAAAGTTATCCTATTACTAATTTTACCTGCTCCTCAGTCTACCGCTTTATTAAATCGATTTCCAAAATTATCGAATACTAGCACTATTCTCGGATATCTACGAACAAAACCTTAGACGGGTGTATCTTTTTTTTGTAAAAAATAAGGGGCAGTGTGGGGAGATGGGGAGATGGGGAGATGGGGAGATGGAGCATGTCACTTATGCAGCAACATTAGTACTAAGGTAATAGGAACCCACCCCTAACCCCTCCCAGGAGGGGAAGGTAATAGGAACCCACCCCTAACCCCTCCCAGGAGGCAGGGCTGTTTCATTTTCAGGAATAAATTGTCTTTTTCTACGGGTGAAAGGGAGCTGGGGTGCTGGGGAGAGGTTTTTTTTCAGGTTAAAAATAACTTTTTATTAGCTTTAATCCCCCCTATCTCC
>NZ_JAAHIG010000568.1:0-3998 GCF_010692305.1 Moorena sp. SIO4G3
TGATTGAGGAAATAAGCCAGGAGTCGGTGGCTGGAGTTGCTCCAATTCATGTAACTCAATCTCATTGACTTGCGACACCACCAGACCCACAGACTGGTCATTGGCCTGAACCACGATTGCCACAGGAGATACCGAAACTTGCCCAAGCTCAGACAGAGGTGGATAGCCAACCAGCTGCTTTAGGTCTACCAACCAGAGCATTTCTGAGCGCCAATTACCAATTCCCAAAATACAACTGGGCATTTCCGGCACCAGCAGAACCTCCGGCAGATTCACCCTGATAATTTCGGTAATCTGCTCTAGGGGCAACAGAATACTATCCTCAAAGCCAAGAGGAAAACGCAGCAACCGCACTTGGGTTTCTGGGGTTAGTGGATCTAAGTTGAGTAGGTCAAGATTTGTTTGTGTTACCACTGGGTCAAGGGAGTTCAACATTACCTAATACCTAATACCTAATGGGTAATACCTAACAATTGCTGAATTGTTTGTTTTAGTTCTTGCTGGTTTATCGGTTTAGGTAAATAGGCATCAGCTCCCAGCATCGAACCCCAGAGTTTGTCGGCATCAGTTCCTTTAGTTGAGCAAATCACCACTGGGATGGTTTGGGTGTTGGAATTAGTCTTGAGTTCCCGGCACAGTTCAAACCCGCTTTGTCCTGGCAAAATCACATCGAGAATCACCACATCTGGTTTCTGGGACTGAAGTTTAATCTGGGCATCCTCACTACTTGTGACACTAACTACCTTGAGACCAGCTTCTCTGAGGTAACCACTTACCATCTCATTTTCAGTCAAGCTATCTTCAACCAAAAGGACTGTATTCATAAAAATTGCTTACTCTAAAAGTAGTCATAATGTTAATTAAAATTGGGTAATTTAAACTTGTCAAGTATAACTAATCAAGTTTAAATTTTATATTTTAAATTAACAAATGACCAAGATTAAAAAGTAGTCAAATATAGCATTTATACATTCGCTTAGGTACTTTCGTCCTGGCAGAGAGCAGGGACTTTGGAACAGGGAACAGGAACCCGCCCCTAAACCCTCCCAGGAAGGGAAGAGAGGGAAGTCGGACGTGGAAAATTATGTGTATTACTATGAGAACTGCTATAAGTTAAGTCTTAAACTAACTATTCAACCGGACATAATATTGCGACTAACCCCGAGATGCTTCTGTAGAATTGTCAATACCTTTGACCGAGTAATAGGCTTTACTAAAAAGTCCGTAGAACCGACCATCTTTGCCCGCACTCGGTCTACAATTCCGTCATTACTGGTGACCATAATCACTGGGGTGTCTTGAAACACTGAAACCCGACGAATTTGTGCACAAATTTCATACCCATTTAAAACCGGCATCACCAAATCCAAGAAGATCAGCTGTGGTTTGTGCTTTAGCAAGGTCGGCAAGGCTTTGATCGGGTCTCGAACATTGATAAATCGATAGCCAGCATTGGCAAGAATTTGACTCATGGTCAGCCGATCGATTTGGCTGTCTTCGATATAAACTACCAAGGGACTAGCTGGTAATGTCATTACTGGTCCTTTGGTTCCGGTAGTTTCTGGCTGAGGATTAGTGGCTTGATTAAAGTGAGTATCACAGCGGAAGTCTCCAACACAGATCAAACCCATCACCTGTACTCTGATGTAGGGCATGATTGATTGGGTCACAGCCAAAAGATTCTGTTTGACGCTCACAGCTAAATCCCTTAAAGTGCGATCGCCATCCACCAAGGTAGTCAGGTTGTGGTAGGCCAGTAATGAGGTCTGCTGTCGCAATTTGTCAGCATCCCAGATCACCGGAGCCAGAGAAGGGGAAATATTTACCAAACCAGCCTGTTGCCAAGGCTCCCAAGCCTGCCTGGCCTGTTGCCAAATTTGATCAGCTCGAATTACTACCAACCTTGAATCAAACCTTGAATCAAACCTTGAATCAAACCTTGAATCAATAGTCTCTTGAGGAATCTGCCTGTAAGTTAGTTGCTCTGATGAACCACAGCGGAGTTGTTCCTGCCGTTGGATGATATCGAAGAGTATTTCCGTACAGTTGTCAGCAACAACCGACCGCATCTGTCTCAGTGGTATTTTCCCCTGTCTGACTAGTTCTGCTAGAGATGGGTAATCCCAATACACCGGCTGAGCCGAGGAGCCCTGACACACAGGAAATGCTGATAGTTCTGGGCAGTGTACAGACAACTGCCGACACCAACGGCGAATGGGATGTATTTTACTAGCAGCCCCAGTCAAACGACCCAAGTGGAAAGAAAGACTCCACTGCTGATCGTGGGGATCTTCAATCTCTAACCGACCAGTCAATTGCTCCGTTGCGCAAGCTTGAATCTGTTGCGCCAGTTTGTCGGTGGTCAATACTTTGTGAGTCGTCATTGGTGTCTGTATGGATAGATAGCAATCCCACTAATTAGTAACTAACTAACAATTAACAACAATAAATACTTAACAAGTAACAATCCTAGTTTGCTAGCGCCTCGGTTAGCAATACTTTTGTCAAGTACCCGTGTTTTCCCTAATACCTAGATACCTAGATACCTAATACCTATAATTGTTAATCCTGATATTGTGTATAGTTTTCAGAACTTACGCCAGTTGTATATTTGTTACAAATTATAGGGTTTGTCGCCCAGTTTTGCGTAAGTTATGGTTTTGGTTAAATGCACCAAACTGGTAATTTTAACAGACACGTCAAGCCAGGGTTGTAGAGATGCACCATGATCGAGTTTCACTAACCATCAGCAAAACTCGGTTAGTCGAACTGAAGGTAAATTAGTACCTGACTTTGCTTAACTTTTCATTAATTAAGAAGGGTAATTTAACTAAAATTACCCGAAACTTAACGAAATTTTTGCTGCCTTAATTATAACTCTATATTAGCATTAAAATTCGGCTAATTATTAAAATACGCTAATTGTCCTAGTATATAGGTTTTTTATATAGGTTGTAAACATAATTCTTGCAAAAAAAGCATGCAGGCAAGAGGCAAAAGGCAAAAGGGGCAAGAGATACGGAGTTTTATTGTCCAATAAAAAAAGACCATTAAGGTTTACATCTCAAATACAAACGCTATACTTTGATAACATGCAAATGTGGCATATCTCGGTAACATCAGCCAAAAAATCAAGCTAACTTGATTAATCTTTTAAAAAAGGATTATAAGCATTCAGCTAATGCACTAAGCGCACGCTACTTGAGGTGCCATTGGCCTATGGTCACCCTACACCGAACAGCTTTTGAATAAAATAAGCTGACCACTGACCGCTGAGTTCTGAATGCTTACAAATGATTATTAATTTTAAAAAGAATTAACTACGAAATAATCGTGTGTACTGAGTTTCGTGAGCCATACTTGCTAAGGCTAATCCCCAACCACAACTACTTAATTTTTCATCCGTCAAAGTTAAAACATCTTGGGTGCTCAGAGTAAGTCTATGGTTGAGTCCTAGTAGTAGCTGTTGACCAACGGTTTGACCAAGGGGAATCAATTTGACGCCAGCACCGATGACATTAGATGCCCAGCTATGTAAGTAACCTAAGACTGTGGCTGTAATGTCAATCTGCCAGTTAGCAGCCCCAATCCCAAACGCGATCGCATAATTACAGGGTTTACCCACAGCTGATGCTACATCTTGTAGACAGATGACATTTTGTTCAGAGGTTACATCGGTCGTCTCGACAATGGTTTCACTGGGTGGGTGCAAATCCAGCAGTAACCGCATCAACGAGTTACCCATCTGCCAACTTTGCGATCGCAATTCAGAAGTTTCCTTAGCAGCACTTACCCAAGCATTCCAGTAGTTCAAACCCTCTAAATCCCCTTTGCCATAACTTTCGTAAGCTCGGACCATCACATAAGCCTCTAATCGAATGGCTCCATAGCACAGTTGATGCTCTAGCCACTGGTGCAGAGTAGTCTGGTTGTGAATCACACCAATATCAACTAACGTTTCCAAACCCTCGGAATAGCCGTAAGCACCCACTGGTAGA
>NZ_JAAHIG010000569.1:0-3998 GCF_010692305.1 Moorena sp. SIO4G3
TCTACCAGCATCAGCATAGGTAAAACGGTAATAGGTAATAAGTAATAGCTACAAAAAAAAAGCAGTTGACAGCCTCCGTGCTCACAGAGAACCGCTTCATACCCTGGTCAGAATCCTAGAGCCATTAAATCTATACCCTTGATCCCTAGAGCCTAGAACATAAAAAAAAACTAAACTCTACTCCCCATCTACTTCAGTGTGTAAATTAAGGCTATAAAAAAAATCTAATTAACGAGATAATCAACGAATTCACGAGATAATAAAAAGCTAGTCAGGGTTTAAGGAGTTAGTTAGTGATTCCAGGCGAAATCATTCCCCAAACAGGGGAAATAGAACTCAATGCTGGTCGTGCCACCATCAGAGTACGGGTAGCGAATACAGGCGATCGCCCTATTCAAGTAGGGTCTCATTTTCACTTCTTTGAAGTCAACGAAGCTCTCCAATTTGACCGGGAAGCTACTACAGGCATGCGCTTAAATATTCCAGCTGGCACCGCTATCCGCTTTGAACCGGGAGACGAACGAGAGGTGGAATTAGTCACTCTTGTCGGTAGCCGTCAGGTGTACGGCTTCAATGGCAAAATTAATGGTCAACTTGATAGCTCAAGTTGATATATAGTTACTATTTTTTTTAAGCAAGCGCTACCGAGAGGTAATCCCAGAGTTTGGCCAAGGGGATAAAATTACCCATTACCCATTACCCATTACCCATTACCCATTACCCATTACCCTCAATCAAGGAGTTATTGATGAGTTATCGTATGGATCGTCGTGCCTACGCCGAAACTTATGGTCCTACTGTAGGCGATCGCATCCGCTTGGCTGATACAGAACTAGTGATCGAAGTGGAACAGGACTACACCACCTATGGTGATGAAGTTAAATTCGGTGGTGGCAAAGTGATTAGAGATGGGATGGGACAATCCCCCATCTCCCGCGCTGAGGGTGCTGTGGATTTGGTGATCACTAATGCCCTAATCCTGGATTGGTGGGGTATTGTTAAAGCCGATATTGGTATTAAAGACGGGAAAATAGTCAACATTGGCAAAGCCGGAAATCCATACATCCAGGACAATGTCACTATTATTATTGGTCCTAGCACCGAAGCAGTTGCTGGGGAAGGAATGATTCTCACCGCTGGGGGGATTGATGCTCACATTCACTTTATTTGTCCCCAACAGATTGAAACTGCGATCGCATCTGGTATCACTACTATGATCGGCGGTGGTACAGGTCCAGCCACTGGCACTAACGCCACTACCTGTACTCCTGGTGCTTGGAATATTCACCGGATGCTGCAAGCTGCCGATGCATTTCCTGTGAATCTAGGGTTTTTAGGGAAAGGCAATAGTGCCAAACCCGAGGGATTACAGGAACAAGTGATAGCGGGTGCCATGGGATTGAAGCTGCACGAAGACTGGGGCACTACTCCAGCCACTATTGATACCTGTTTAAGTGTAGCGGATCAGTTTGATATCCAGGTGGCAATTCATACCGATACCCTTAATGAAGCCGGGTTTGTAGAAAATACCATTGCTGCCTTCAAAAACCGAGTCATTCATACCTACCACACCGAAGGAGCAGGGGGAGGTCATGCTCCAGATATTATTAAAGTGTGTAGTGAAGCTAATGTATTGCCTTCTTCTACCAATCCTACCCGTCCCTATACCCTTAATACCCTAGAAGAACATCTCGATATGCTCATGGTGTGCCATCACCTAGACCGGGGCATTCCTGAAGATGTGGCCTTCGCTGAGTCCCGGATTCGTCGGGAAACTATTGCTGCTGAGGATATCCTTCATGATTTAGGGGCATTCAGTATGATTGCCTCTGATTCTCAAGCCATGGGACGGGTGGGTGAAGTGATTATCCGTACCTGGCAGACAGCCCACAAAATGAAAGTGCAACGGGGAGTGTTATCCACTACTCCTGGGGAAACTGGGGAAAATGACAATTTCCGAGCCAAGCGTTACGTTGCCAAGTATACGATTAACCCTGCGATCGCTCACGGAATTGCTAATTATGTTGGTTCCATCGCAGAAGGGAAGCTAGCCGATTTGTGTCTGTGGCGTCCAGCCATGTTTGGAGTCAAGCCAGAGATAGTGATTAAAGGTGGTGCGATCGCATGGTCCCAAATGGGTGATGCCAATGCTAGTATTCCCACACCCCAGCCGATTCATATGCGTCCGATGTTTGGTAGTTTTGGTGGTGCGATCGCAGCCACATCCGTTACCTTTGTCTCCCAAGCTGCCTTAGACCAAGACATCCCAGCTCAAATTGGCTTACAAAAATCCGCTGTTGCCGTTTCCAACACCCGCAACTTAAGTAAGACCGACATGAAACTCAACGACGCCTTGCCACAGATTGAGGTCAATCCAGAAACCTATGAAGTCAGAGCTGATGGGGAATTATTAACATGCGAGCCCGCAACGGTTTTACCTATGGCACAGCGTTACTTCTTATTTTGATGAGTTGCTAGTCAATCACTAGAGCATTTTTCATATTAATGAGGTACACACTATTTTTTTATGTTGCCTCTTGCCTCTTGCCTAAAATCAAAAATGTACCTCACCAAGTTTATGTAGGGTGGGCAGTGGATCAGACCGATTGACCAACCTTGCCAATCCCGTTGCTAGGCACTGCCCACCCTACGATTAATGACTGCATCCAATTTCCCTACTCCCTACTCCCTACTCCCTACTCCCTAATGTTAAGTTTTCTGCTGAACTGACCATAGAGGTATCGAGCTAGAGGTATAACTTAGTTCAGTTTGACAAAAAATTTAACGATGAATCTAAGTATTGCAGCAGTACTCTTATACGGAATCTTAGCCCTAATCGGGGGAATCATGGGCTATGCTAAAGCCAAAAGCAAAATATCTCTCATTTCTGGTATAGTCAGCGGTTTATTGCTAATATTTGCTGGAATAATGCAGCTTCAAGGACAACCCTGGGCACAAACTTTAGGGATAGCCGTAGCAGCTGCACTGGTGATTGTCTTTGCCATCCGGCTCGCTAAAACTCGCAAGTTCATGCCAGCTGGACTAATGATCATTGCTGGTGTGGTGTCTCTAGGGGTGATGGTTTATCCAGCTATGGCGTAAAACCACGCTTTTATAGTCCCCCCTGAATGGATTTGATCAACCAGAAAAGCACACCATGGGTTTTTCACACAGATACCCGATAGACTAACCGATAGACGTTCTCTGAGTCTATTTGGTATCTGTGTACATCGGTCTCGTGCTGATCAGCGCAAAATGCCAACAGTCTTAGCCCCTAAACTTCCTTGGAGCTTAGTGTTCTTCCTGTCTTCGCAGTTGACTTATGTATAAATCCTATCTATAAATCCTATCTATAAATGCTAAGATTGGGCTAGAAACCCCTATAGCCTAGGCGGTGCTTTATCTGTAACCTTACCAATAGTACTAATTATTAGTCAAGTGTCTCTCACCACAGATATCTATTATAACTCAACCAGTCCAGCCATTTCCAGGACTGCTAACGGTACCCGTAACTTGGTTTTTGAAGAATTAGCCGAGGTGAGTCCAATGGATCAAACTGTTTCTCTAGTGTTCATCAATCCCCAACAGCCTAGTTATGAGCCTAGTTATTCTTATGTCCAAGAAGTCCAGTTTAACAATCCCATAAATCTAGAAAATGTGGTCAGACCGACAGTCAATTTTCTTGAAAACCCTCAATCTACCCTACCTGTCGAGAATCTCGTTATTGGTTTTGTCCTAATTTCCATCTTCTCTTTCATATTTATGAAGAGTTCTTGAAAGCTGAAAACCCCCGTGCTTGGGGCAGGGCTGTTTCATTCTCGCCAAAAATAGATGGGGAGATGGGGAGATGGGGAGATGGGGAGATGGGGAGATGGGGAGATGGGGAGAATTTTGGACAAATAGTCGGAATTTTGGCCAAATTTATCTAACACTCATAGAAGGCTGAATCACGAATTGTTAGTCATTGGAGTTGCTTCCTCCCAACTAATTTGTCAGAT
>NZ_JAAHIG010000057.1:0-34867 GCF_010692305.1 Moorena sp. SIO4G3
CACAAAAATTTGCCGTCTGGCACCGCCTAAAAACACCAGGGGTCCGTTGAAAGTTTTCAGTAAAGCTCCATCTATGGTCCAAAGTTTGACATTTTCATCCTCACCATCGCTGACGGTAACTATAGTCTGACTATTGGGGCTAAAACTTACACCATTGACATGTCCGTTATGTCCTTCAAGGGTTTTGACAAAAGTGCCATCCCGCTGCCAAATGATAGCGGTATTGTCATCACTCCCTGATGCAATCAGCTTGCCGTCAGGACTAAAACTCACATCTCGAACTCTGTCTCCGTGCTGGTCAAAGGTTTGGATTACAGTTCCCTCCAGACTCAACAGTTTAACAGTTCTGTCTTCATTGGCCGTGGCTAGTATCTTACCATCTGGACTGAAGCTCACACCCCAGACTTGATTCTCTTCCAGACGACCGCTTTTCACTGGGATATCTTGTTGCAAGACACCATCTTGGGTCCAGAGTTTGACGGTACCATCTCTGCTAGCTGTGGCCAGGGTTTGACCATCGGGACTAAAACTGACATCAAGAACCCAATCCTTATGCCCTTCCAGGGTTTTGAGCAGTTTTCCTTTCACTTCCACACAGCGCTCATCTTCAAAAGCAGCACATTCAATCTGCCAAAGCTTTACTGTTTTGTCAGAACTAGCTGTAGCAATCAGCTTACCGTCAGGACTAAAACTAATACTATTGACCCAATTGCGATGACCTTGGAGAGTTGCTACTAGTTGACCGTCTGGATGCCAAAGTTTTACTGTGTTGTCAGCACTGGCTGTAGCAATCAGCTTACCATCTGGACTAAAACTAACACCCTCTATTTTGTCACTATGCCCACTGAAACGATTTTGCTCACTGACTCCATAAACTAATTGGGGTAAAGTACTCGCAACTGCGCTCTGGATATTCTTTTTTGCAAGACCCCACCCTTGCAATTTTGTAAGTTCTCTCGACGCTCGTATACCTTCCACAAGGGCATTAAGGCGCTTATTTAAGGCAAACTGGGATTCTGACAAGGCGATTTGAGCACCAATTTTTTGATTAGCCTCACTAATTGCTGACACCCCAGCCCATATTGCTAAAGCTGAAACAATCACAGAGAAGCTAGTAAGTCCAACAATAATTCCCTTTCTTCTACGATTGCGGGCTTTGATGCTGTGGTTGATGAACTCTTGCTCATCTGGGTCTATTTCCTGCGATCGCTTCTTTAACCAATCTTCAGCCTCCGCCAAAGGCAGACCTCGCAGCAGAAGATCTGCACTTTTCGTTTTTTGTTCCCATTCCGCCATCGAGCGTCGCAGCTTCTCCTGCCAAATGCGGAAATCTTGATCTAATTCCACCCAAGTTTCTAGGGTAGACCATCCCTTAATCAGTGCTTCATGGACAATCTCAACGGTTTCTTCTAAAACTAGATTGCCCTTGCGATCGCAAGACTGGTGGCTACTGGTAATTACCAAGCGCTGATTAGCTAGTTTTCTAATCAAATCCCAGTTTTGCTCTCCTACCTCCTTACGGGTTGCTATGCGTCGAGTATAGTTAGTTGGATCTACCAGTTGGATAAAGATTTTCCGTACTCGTTCTTGATCTTGGCTAGGGAGTTTCTGATAAACTTGATCTGCATATTGAGCTAAAGCCCCTTGCACTCTTCCAATGTCTTGATAGGCAGCATGAGTTAGCTGAGCATCTTTGATTTTGTCCCATAGCTGAGTAAGAGCAAACTGTAATAAAGGTAATTCACCAGGCTGTGCGTTCACATCATTCAGAATACGTTGGGTTAGCCCTTCTTCAATCCTTACTCCCAGTTTTTCTGCTGGCTTAGTGATTGCCTGTTCTAGTTCCTTATGGTTCATCGGACCGAGCATCTGGTCAGCATCAGCGATGACATCAGCAAAAGAGCGATCGGACAGAGCATTTCCAAGAAAATCCGCTCGCAGGGTGAGTACAAACGTAAACTTTTGTGCATAAGGTTTTAATGCCTTAACCACCTCCAGCAATTGCTCCAAAAAGCACTGACGCTCCTTTTCCTCACAGAGTGTGTATAATTCCTCAAACTGGTCTATTACCAACAGCAAAGGGGTATTAGGTTTTTCCAACACAATGGCTTCAAGTTTTTTCCTTAAAGCACCATCTTCCCCTTGCCAAGTAGCAGCTAGGTTAGCAATTTTTTGGTCTCTTGTGGTTGGATCAATCTGTAGCTGAGGTTCCAGATGGGAAATCAGTGCCGATGCCAAAGCCGAAAAAGGAGCGTTTCCAGGACGGAAGGACAAAATCTGCCACTTACCGTTTTGTTTGAGCTTGGGGATAAGACCAGCATGGAGTACTGAAGATTTGCCGCTACCAGAAGGTCCAATCACAGTAACCAAAGAATCTTGGTATACTGCCTCCACTAGCTTTTTTGTGAAAGCCTCTCGACCAAAGAAAAACTCGGTGTTATCTTCCCCGAAAGCCAACAAACCCTGATAAGGACAAACATCTGTGGGGCGACGCCCTAAATCCTGCCACAGTGGAGGCACCTCTGCCGGATTCTGGACAATAACGGGCAACCAGCTGGCACAGGGATAGTCTTGTTCTAATGCTTCTAGCTTGTGCCTAGCTTTCCGCACAGCTGTGTATAAAGACTCGTTTTTGGTAAAGGCTTCTAGAAAATACTGGAGAAATTGAGGCGCTACCTTGTCTGGTATGGCCTCTCGCATCACAATAATTTGCGGCAGATATAAATCTTGTCCTGCCAACTGATTGGCGATACCCAAACCATCACAGCAGTTGAAAATAGCTAGCCATAATCCTTTTCCAATTGCTTCGCTGAGGGCATCCTTTAAGTCTGAGATTGTTACCCTTAGATTTTGGTTAAGCTCTATTCTACCTTCCTGACCATCTTGCTGGCTTTCACCATGGCCTGAAAAGAACACAATGTCCCATCCCTTTTCTGATCTCAGCTGACTCTTCAAAGTATCAAGATCCGGTTCTTCTAGGAGCTGGATTTCTTCATCCCCCACTAACTCTTCCAGGGCTTGCCGACTAGATTCTTGATCAATATTACTCCCAAACACAGCCAGAATTCTAATTTTTTCTTTAGAGGTTGGTGATGCAGGTGGCTTGGAAATGCGCTGAAATTCCGGAGCAGTTAAAGCAATTTCTACTGGAAGGTGCTTCACATTATCGGGGAGTAAATTACACAAATGCCATGGCAATTTGCGTAACTCAAAGTTTTCAGTTTCCAGCAGTACTTGAATACTATCCCCTGGGGATAAGTGTTTGGATAAAATGGTCTTGACAGGTAAAAAATCCTGACCATCTGACCAACTAGTCAAGCTTGCTGACAACTGTTTAGCTTGTTGACGACAATTTTCAAATCCTTGCTCCATTTCACTAAAGTTGGTCAATTGTCCAGATTCTTTACGCCTGATGCGAAAAGCTAAGAATGCTGCTAAATTCCGATAGCGACCCTGCCATTCTTGATACTTGCTATAAATCTTGGTAGCTTGCAGTAGTTTCCCTTTATCTCCTGCTAGTAGGGTGTCATAAGAAAGACCCGTTTTACTTTCAAAAATTTTGACAGTGACAATCAAGTCTTTTTCGGCTGTTTCTTGAATATTTAGGAAAACTCGCTTATTCATATCAGCCCTTTTAAATCACGAATTTTTCCTGATAACTAGTATTTCCGAGAGCGATTTTGATAGAAAACTCTTCTCCAGACTCACCCAAAAACTCATATTGGATAAATTTATCATCATCTTGAGCGGTAACTTCTTCAAAAAATTCCCCAAGTTCATCAAGGACTATTAGCTTGAGTTCACTCGGCAAATAGGTCTGCTCCTTATTGGGATAAACTTGAATTTTAATAATCAGTTCTGATTGTTCATCTTCCTTAATATAGGCGAGTAAAATCACCTCTTGACTCACCAAGTCAATTCCCAAATTGATTAGCTTTCCCCTTTTAATCTCAATTGGCATAAAACCAGAGACTAGTTGGGGATTAAGCAGCTGATCAGGCACCAACCAACCGGCTTCAAAAGTTCCTTGCAGCCATTGGCTTAAGTTAACTATTTTTTTGCTAGTTATATACTCTGGAAATTCTGTAAGAGAGCGCAACTCACTAACAGGTAAATTCCCCTTATTATCAGCTACTGAGGGAGTAAATCCCAGAATTGTGGCTTGTGTAAGAGATTCGTTGAGATGCACAACAACATAGCCAATTCGGTCTTCCCAAACGTCTGCTGGAACATGGCAAACCTCTGCTTCCGACAATAGGGCACGACACTCTAACTTGCCATGGTTTTTGACCTCTAAATCTGCCACATCTGTAAAAGCCTGCATCACTGGATCGTAACTATCACTTTGATTTAAATTCGTTTCCCATCCCAAGCATCCCAGGTAAAAATCTACTGCATGTACTGCTAGAGTGTTATGATAAACTTGTTTAGCTTTCTGCAAAGTAAGTTGCCTTTTACAGAATTTTTTAGCTATTCTATGGGCTTCCCCAGATAGCGGTACTGTAAACGTTAATGATTCAGTTAGTTGACTCAATTTAATTAGATTATTCATCATCTTAGGAATTTACCTCTCTCTCTCAAGTTACTCTTCTATATATTGCTGTAGATAAGCCTTGAATTTACGCAATTTTCTGTTATAAAAACTTGACAGAGTTTGGATCGAATCAATTTGAAATCTAATCGCTAGTTCTTCCCAGGATTTGTCTTCCCAAATTTTAGCCAGAGCTAACACTTTAAAGTTGACATCTGGTCGTCCTCTGATATGCTCTTGGGTGAACATGTGATCAGGATCTTCTTCAATTAATTGTCGCAGTTCCTGAGATTGAGATATTGTCTCATCATTTCCCCAAAACGTTTCTATAATATCTGGACTAGTTACAAAAGTTAACGGCTGACTATCCTCTGAATGATTGTTGCTGTGTTTGGGTAAGTGTGTAATCCCTTGCCTTATATATTTGTTGTAAACTTCAATCCATTTACTATTCAGCAGAAAGTTCACCCATGCCATCACATCCCGATTCGGATGGTAATTATCAATCTTTTGACAAATTTCGATCAGAGTGTTCTGGAGTGCCTCATTACGAACATAATTGTAAATATCAGGCGGGAGCGAGTCCCTGTGACGATGACCCAATCGATTGGCGATGTGGATAGCTTCCATCAAAAGGTTTAAAGCTACCCTCCGTTCATTGCTTCCGACTGCTGCTTGTTTAGCTTCCAGAGCTATACTATTTAGTAAAGGATCCCTCAGTGCTTTTTTGAGAGCCTGATAACGTAAAGAATTTGCCCATTCCCTGATGCTTGTGCGTTGCCAATTGTCATGGTCAAGCTCCTGATGGACATCCTGCAAAAGTTGCTCTTGTAGAGCCTGAGAAATTTGTTGAACAATAGGTAAACAACGTACTGGCTGGCGACGGAGGTTGTGGGGAAGCTCCATGAGCATAGCAACTATCTGATTAACAAGAAGCTGCCGTGAGCTACTCTTTGGCGGATAGTTTTGAGCTTCGAGCAGCAGCCGTTGAAGTTGAGAGTTAAAATCATTTGGTGGTGACATGTTGAGTGAAATCCCGATATTTTTTTGGCTTTTTCAAGAGAATTTAGTCATTTGTCTTTACCCTGATTGGTAGATTGACACCCTGAAGGGATTTGGTCGATCAAAAATCGCCAGCACTCCCAGCTCATCATGGGGGAGTAATAAACGATCCCTAATTGTATTCAGGCACCACGGCTGAAATTATACGCAAAACTCGGCAAATTTTCTAAAAGTTTACAATCAATTTTCTTTGACTGCATTTTTTGACCCGTTAGGGCTATAGGGTTTTTATTTGATATGTAAACATAGGACTTATGGAAAAAGGGAAGATGAATAGGGCACAGGTCAGAATAGGAAAGAAATATGAAGAGTTTTTGATGTTATGAAAATCACTAATATTGTTCATGACCTATTTGTCAATCCTATAGCCTTAGGGTGTAGTAGCTAGGCATAATTTCACGTTGTAAAGACCAATCGGTGTCCGTAACTCTCACCAGCATTTGCCTTTGAGCTTGTCATCTGGATCCAATGCTCTGTTCTATTTTGTTCTCTCTCGACTCATTACTCTATTATTTATTAGTCAAATAAGGTATTTTACTTTTTTATTTTATAATATAAAAGTTATTAAAGATAAGTTATACAGTATAAACTGTAATTTTTTAGTGTAGCTGATTAGACTTTTAAAAAAAAAACGAATAAAAAAAAATATTGAGACTTCGCGTAAAAAAACATCCCTGCTTCCACAAGTAATGATAAGAGCTTATGTCAACTTTTGAACAAAAACTTCATTCTGATGAAAAACCAAATTGTTCGTCAGTTTTCCGCTACCATTGCAGCAACAGTTATTGTATTTACGAGTGTTGTCCGCACAGCTTTTGGACAACAAACACGTGCTTCTAGTCGGTCTATGTATGAGGCTGGGCTGAATCTGGAAGCTCTCTTTACAGCAAAGGATTGACATAGGATTAATTACCTCAAAAAAATTCCTTAAACTTCGCGTAAAACACACAGTTTATTACATAAATAAAGGTAAGGGTAGCTGAACCACTCACCTTTTATCCGAAGTCTCACCAACGAATTTAATCAATGAGCAGAGCTGTCCGTTTGACCAAGTTTTTCTTTCCCTTTGTAGTATCCACTGCTATCATTATCCCTATCGGTTTAGGTTTGGCTAACCTGTGGAATCCTCCTGGAATCTTAGAAAAAATTGAGAAGCAAGATGAATTCACGATCAAGATTGGGTTAAGAGCTGATTCTTCCCCGATTAGTCATAGAAAAGGGGATAAATATGAAGGGTATTGTACTGATTTTGCAGAATTAATCCGGTATCAAATTGAAGAAAGTTTACCTAATAAAACAATTAATATTGAGTTCCATGAAACAAGCCTGAAAACTCGCTTCCGGAAAGTTGCTAAAAATACTATCCATCTTGAATGTGGACCTAATACTATAGGAAATAACCATAAAGGAACTCAGTTTTCTATTCCTTTTATGAGCACATCAGTGAGTATTTTGACTAAAAAAGGAAGAAGGTTTGACTCAAATAATGAAACAATTGGAGTTCTTAAATCTTCCAGTACTAAAAATTCTATCAAACAACACTTCACTGGTTTAAAAACAAATCAAATCCAAGAGTATGGTAGTAGGGCAGAAGCCATAAATGCTCTTAATCACCAAGAAATAGATGCATTTGTAAGTGACAAAATTATTCTGATTGGCGGACTACAAATTCTGGGATTTGATCCAGAAAATTATGAATTCCAAGAACTCAACCCTGGAAATGAAAAATATGGAATGATTATTTCATCAAAAGAAACAGAATGGTTGTTTTTTATCAATCAACTTATCAAAAACAAAGATCCAGAATATCAATGTCAGCTTTAACCATGGAATAATAATATAAATAAATTATCTATCCACAATTGGTAAATTAATGAATTATTTAATACAGAGTATATAACTATGAATACAATTATGAATACAATAATACATGATGGGTTACAAGAAGAAGCCAAGCAAATTCTCAGTATGCTTGAAAATATCAATACACCCTTAGAAAGACTCAGTTATTTGACAGTTGGTGATGACTTCCGCTCAAGTATTCTGAATCTGAAAGAGGAAATCATAAAAATCAGCTCCCAACCAAAACCCCTAGAAAAATTGGTCATAGGAGATTCTGGAGCTGGAAAAACCCACTTCATTTCCTATCTACATTCGTTACTGCTTCGTGATGCTCCTCCTGGATGCATCGTCAGCCGTGTTGATTTAAGCCGAATTTTTGACAAACATCAATTTGAATTCCGAGTTATTCAGGGCATGAAATTAGTAGAGCAGAGTAATGGTCATCGTGAAATTGTTAACCATTATCCAGAAGTGCTCAGGTCTGCTTATGAGTCAGTACGGGATCGATTCATGACTCAAGACGGAAAGTCCCGAGAGGAGATCGAAAAATTCTATGCCAACCTGATTCTATTACTTTTGGGAGCAGTTGGCTCTCCAGTTTCTTTAAAAGATTTATTAGAAGTTTTCCGAGACAGACCGTTTTTGAAACAACTTCTACGGGAATTTTCCGGTCAAACTCAGCAAGCGTTGTATGAGAGAGCCATCCAGGAATCTAGTCAAGAAGATACCAAATTTGTCCAGAACTATCTTAATATCATCAAGAAGCCTGAGGTTGCAGTTACCGACTTTGAGCCCTCAGCAAAAAAACTTTCTAAGGAGGGTAAACTCACAGATGTTATCTTCAGAATTCTAAAATATAGTGGTATTAATTTAGTTGTTGTACTGGTTGATGAATTAGAAAGTCTGGTTAGAAAACTGGGACGAGACCAGGCTATTACCTGTTTAGAAACAATCCGTAATTTTCACTCTTCTTTAAATCGAATTGGAGCTGAAAATGGATATCCCTCCATTGCCTTTGTTGTTACCTGTACTCCTAACTTTTTCGATGAGCTTCAAACTCTTAACACTCCACTTTATGAAAGATGGCTAAATCGAACAGGTAACAAGCATATTGTGCTTCAATCCTTTTCTTGTGCCGACATCGACAACCTAATTTTCAAGCTACGAGAATTGTTTTATCTAGCAGGATATCACCTACGCCCGGCTCAGTGTGCATCCAGTGGCTTCAAACATGAAGTGATTGAATTGCGTCAACAGTGGCTGGATTATCAACAAAACCAAAGTAAGCCTCAAACCACCAGAGATTTGATGATATTTTTGATTGATAAAATTCGGAAAACTTGGATCGAGTCACTGTGAAGTGCCTGAGGGGGTGACAACAAGGCTACTTGTCACCCCAGCACCTACTAACGCTGGTGACATACTCCCACACGCTTATCGTTCGCGTAGCGTGGCCTTTGGCCAAGATTACAGTGTGGGCTTCTTACCAACTCCAGCCATTGCTATCGGCTTTCGCCGACGCTACGCGAACGGATACACGGGTTACTTTATTAACGACACGGTCAGAAGTTACCGCAAGAATAGGGCAGCCTTTATGGTTAGTCGGTTATGCGTAAAGGGTTAAAACTTTATGATTAAGGCTGCCCTATTCTAAGGTTTCCTCTCCGGGATGCCCCTCCGTGCCGGAACAATACAATAAGTTCTCTTTTTTAGGAACGTAGGTGTCTGACAAACCAGCATTTAAGGCCTTTGGCCACGCTTCGCGAACGGCTTTGTTTATCAGTACATATATTAAGCGCAATTTTATAATACCCTGTGCAAAATTCATCCCACACCTATGCTACGCATTAGGTGTGGGGCTTCTTTTGCCGGACAGCTAACTTTCTAAGGCTATTCACCTTATCCCCAAACTGAGACCATAGGATACCCAAAGGGTTAACTCTTTATCTTAGCAGCACGCCATGCTGATGTCAATCTGCCTAGGTTAGTGGTGAACTCTTGCCAACCAAAAAAAGTTCCTGGTGTATCTTCCTCCCACGAAGCAGAAAGAACACCATAGCTCAACCCCAAAACACCTAGACCAAAGCATCCCATACTCACCAGAATCACTGCCACATGGGGTAACTCTACCCCAACCTGTGTGATCAATAAATAGCTAACCACAAATGTAGCTATCCCTAAGAAACTGGGAATACCACACATTAGAGCCATCCGACGCACCATCCGTTTACTGACCACATCGGGGATTGCCATTGAGTCATTTGAGGCAGCCCTTGGCTTATCTTGCTTCTTCTCTTGCTTCTTCTCTTGCTTGAGAGTAGTTTGACTGGGTTTTTCCTTTGGAGTAGTTTGGGGATTTGTAGATGAATTTTGGGCTTTAGGGTTCTTTTTGCGCTTTTGACGTGGTTCAAAAGGCAATCGCTCCCGTGACGGCTCAGTAGACATACACTCTTTTCCACTAGGGTCTGTTAAACTATGGTCTATCCCCGAATACCTAAGCGCTCAATCAAGTTTTTATACCGTTGTTGATCGTCTTGACGAATATAGCTAAGTAAGCGCTTGCGGCGACCGATCATCTTTAATAATCCCCGTCTAGACGAGTAATCTTTTTTGTGGCTTTGTAGATGGAGACTCAATGTATTGATACGCTCAGTGAGGATAGCCACTTGCACCTCTGCCGAACCAGTGTCAGTTTCATGAACCTGGTAGCCATTAATAATTTCAGTTTTACGTTCTTGAGTTAGACTCATCGATAAAGTTTAAATAGTATAAGTCAACATTGAACTCTCCCCGCTTTGAAAAGACGGGGATTCTGAGCGGATGTCGTTGCGCGGGTTAAAACCGCGCTCCACGACGCTCACGGTCTGATCTAGAAGTGAATCTAGTATACCGTTGCGGCAGATTCAAAACTGCCCTACCTCCCTCGGATTAACAGAGAAGTTAACCTGTGGATTTACTTTTAATTTAAATAACTTTCGGAGTGGTTGTACCAAACAAATCAGGGCAATAAATCACTACTTTTTGCTGCATTACTTGCCTGTTCCATAGTCGTAGGATCAACCCCGTCTCTTACTGGCTGGAATCTCACCATACTAGCAAAAAATCAACGTAACCAACCTTGTTCTTACTCGTTGTTCCATTGTAGCACGATCTCCGGGATAAATCCCGGTACGCTGGCCTATGGCCACGCTACGCTAACGCTGCCCACCCAATAAATTAGGTGGCTAACTCTCCCTTGTTACTTTCTCTGTTTTCTATTCTATCACCATCAAGAAGTGATTCAATTCCCCGAGGCTGGGGGATTTTGATTATTAGCTGAGCGCCGCCTATCTAACCACTGTTGTAGGATAATAGCAGCAGCGTGACGGTCAATCAGTCCTTTATTGTGGGTAAGCGATCGCTTACTCGCCTTGAGTCGCGATTCAGCCTCCCAAGAGGTAAGCCGTTCATCGATATACTCTAGCGGCAGCTGAAGTGCTGTGGCTAATCGCCTAGCCAATTTTTGCACCTTTCGTGCCTGGAAACCCAGGGTTCCATCCATCGAATAAGGTAAACCTACCACCAGTACCTGCACTTCTCTGGTTTCAACTAACTCTCGCAGTTGGTCAACATCCCGTTGAAAGGAGGTACGCTCAATGGTAGTTAAACCAGTAGCAATCAAACCCGTCCCATCACAACCCGCCACACCAATACGTTTGCTTCCCAAATCCAATCCCAGTGCTGAAATTCTTTCCATCGTTTAAGCTCCTATGCTATCCATTTTTAGTCAAAGAGCGAATTTTGGAAATGGCACATTAGGTATGAAGCTTTCTTACATTAGCTATAACCCAACTTGGGTACTCTAACTACTTCTGTGGTGAAGATTTAACCGATACCCTCTCCTCTTGAGAGACTACACTCTTAGACTGAGAAACCCCAATAGAGACCTTTTTCCCCTTAGCACGGTGTTTCTTCGATGGGGATTGTGACCAGGATATGCGGCTGGGGATTGGGGTTCGGGCTGGCTGTAGCCCCTGAAGCACATCCGATAACTCAAACGTAACAGACTTGGTTTCCCGCAACTTATGCCAGACGGAACGGGACATCAGTAGAGTGTGCTCAATCCGTTCTGCTCCGAGCTCAGCTAGATATTCTTCGTGCTCCGCTTCATAGTCAGCCGTTACCAGATGTAGGGATTGGGAAGGAAGTTTTTGGGCAATCCGTGCTATTTGAGACAGTAACTCTGGATATAGGTAATTGTAGGCTGGATGAACTGTTAACTCAGCTGAGTTGGTACGGTTACCATCACGGCACAGTTGCAGCCGAAAATAGCCAACAGCGACTTTACGCTGTGGTTCAAATACATAGGCACTGATCACTTCATTATGATTTAGCCACTGCCACAGTGAATCAATGATTTTCCGTGACATACTGGTTTGAAAATCCTGGATATGGCGGTCAAAAACCTTACGCACTATTGGTGGCATTGATGCCGTATCCAGCTGATAGAGCAACTGAGCATCTGCGTTACTGACAGGCAACAGGTTCGGCAAATCTGGTTCACGAACCGCCAATTTTTCCAGCAGTGTTGGCTCAATGACCCAGTAGGTCATCTGAGCTAGGGGCTGGAATCCGTTTTGCCGATACAGAGCCAGTGAACTTTTATGATTGATATTGACTTCCAATAACCAAGTTCGCGCTTGCCAAATTTTTTCAAAGCAATGGCGCAACAGAGCCGAGCCAATGTCTCTAGTTGCCAGGGTGTTACTTACTAGAGGAGTGTTGGCATCAACTAACACCTGCTCCACCCGCCAAGTACTACGGGTGTGATTAAATGGGGAAATTTTGATCAGTCCGCGCAGCTTTTGGAGTTGCTCAGCCACATAGATACAAAAGCTGTACTGATAGGGGTTGGGAAACCAACTCAAAAACTTCAGCAACCAATACCAGCGTCTAACGTGCTTAAGTGGCTGTTGCTCAACTGATGGGTAGATCTTACTCTGCCCATCAGTTGCCTGTTGCACTAGCGTCTCTATTGCTGCCAAATCATGGTATTGAAATGGGCGGATCAAGTTCTTCGGGTTTTCCGAGACAGGTGAAGTCATTTTGGGTACGGATGCCATGAAGCTGCTCGCTCTGTTTGACCCATGTTCTTGCGCTGTAACCTACATTTGCAAGACTAGGGTTACTGCCAATATATTAGCTATTTTCCCATCATCCCAGTTGTGATAAGACATATGAGTAATATCAAGTTGTTTTCATGGGGTTTAATGCACCAGTGGGACTGTTGAGTGTTGAGTGTTAATCCTTAACAGTCAGTCAAGGGTCAACACTCAACATAGTCTCAACATAGGTAAGCTAGAGCGCGTGTCGCGTATCAGCTATCAGCCAACAGCCTTTGGCCACAGTACTTGAGGAGCACACCGCAATTGAATCAAATAACCTGACCACTGACTGCTGACCCCTGACTGCTTACCAACATAGTCTCAACGTAGTATAGACACGCCCCTATCTAGGGCTTAGTCTTGTAAGGTTTAGTCTTCATCCATTATATTCCCTTTGTCTACCCGTTCTAACTGCCACAGAATTTGATTACCTTCACGCCTGACCCTTGACACAACCCAGTTGCGCCAAGACCAGTGGTTACCCCGACTAGTGACAGCGCTGGCGTTGACATCCATTAAATCCGCCAGTTCAGAACTACTAATCAGGTAGCCTTGGCTGGCAATTTCATCCGCGATGTGTAGAGTTTCTACCAGATTACGCAGTTGAGCAACTCTCACCTCCCGGGGTAATTCGTCAGTTGTACTAACAGAAGAAGAAATAGCTGATTCCATAATTAAAACAAAAGATATATATCGATGAGGTAGAAATGCTCGATTATATAGTTTAGGTAAAGTAACCCATCAGTAGTATAGGAGTCTGATATCCCTGTTACTATCTTTGGTGAAAGATTACCACCGAAGATAAAGGTTTAACAAACCCCTGTCTCCAGCAATCCCTAACAAGACCCCCATCTGTCTTGCCTAAAATTAAAACACTATTAGTCAAACACTACTAGAGCAATCTGGTAAGCCCCCCACAACATAAAGTCGTGAGCTACGAACCCCTACATCACAAATATCGTCCCCAGAGATTTGCGGATTTAGTGGGGCAAGATGCGATCGCAAAAACCCTAACCAATGCCATAGAGAGTGAGCGCATTGCCCCTGCCTATTTGTTTACTGGCCCTAGAGGTACGGGCAAAACCTCTTCGGCAAGGATTTTAGCTAAGTCCCTCAACTGTCTCAAGACTAATTTGCCAACTCCATTGCCTTGTGGGGAATGTCAAGTCTGCCGTGAGATCGCTGCTGGTTTAGCCTTGGATGTGACTGAGATGGACGCAGCTAGTCATACCGGTGTAGATAATATCAGAGAAATCATTGAACGGGCTCAATTTGCCCCAGTCCAGTGCCGCTACAAAGTGTATGTGATCGATGAATGCCATATGCTTAGTACCGCAGCCTTCAACTCCCTTCTCAAAACCCTGGAAGAACCGCCGGAGCGGGTAGTCTTTATCTTGGCTACCACAGACCCTCAACGGGTATTACCCACCATTATTTCCCGCTGCCAACGTTTTGATTTTCGCCGCATTCCCCTAGAGGCAATGGTGTCTCATTTGAAGGCTATTGCAGTTAACGAAAATATCGCTATTACACCAGATGCCTTAACCGTAGTGGCACAAGTGGCTCAAGGGGGGCTCAGGGATGCAGAAAGTTTGCTAGATCAACTGAGTTTGTTAGATGAACAGGTCACAGTAGAGCAGGTTTGGGATTTAGTAGGGGCAGTACCTGAACAAGACTTACTGGCATTGCTAAACGCGATCGCATCTTCTGAACCGGTAGCAGTACTAGAACAGTGTGGCTATCTGATCGATAGAGGTCGAGAACCCCTAGTTATCCTGCAAAATCTCACTAGTTTCTACCGAGATTTGTTGATTGCTAAAACTGCTCGGGATCGTCATAATTTATCAGCCATCACCCTGCCCACCTGGGAGAAGCTGTGTGAGTTAGCTAAACAGCTGGATGTGGAGAGTATTTTACGTAGTCAGCAGCATCTAAAAGACAGTGAAATTCAGATCAAAAATACTACTCAGCCCCGTCTGTGGTTAGAAGTCACCCTCATGGGGTTATTGCCAGGGGCTCTTGCCTCTGAATCCCTAGAAACCTCACAGTTATCCCCTAAAAATCCATCAGTCAAACCCTCAGCACCTGCGGTGAAACCTAGGCACCAGCCTAACCTAGCACCAGTTGGGAGACATCAGCCCAGAAAAGAGCAATACAATCAACCAACCTCTGGCCGAGATCAGACTACTCCTAAACCAGAGCATCCAAGTAAACAAGCTCAGAAACCCAAGACTCAGCAGCAAACTGACGAGCCTAAGCCTCCAGAAAGGTTAGGGTTTCAACCACACCCAGACACCTCTAGTAATGGCATACCCAAAACCCCTGATTTAGTCTCAACCTCAACACCGAATCAGGCGGTTGACCATAGCGCTAGGGTTGAGCGAGATAGCGAGGTTAGCAACCAGCCCTACCAAATCGAGCAGGTTTGGCAACAGGTTATTCATAATATCGAACTGGATGGCTCTAGAGAAATACTGCGTAGCAATGGCTGTTTATTAGCTTTCAATGGCGCAGAGGCATCTATTGGCATCAAAAAGAAGGGTGTACAAAAGCTCATACAAGGAATGTTGCCCCAAATTCAAAAGGCATTTGCCAAAGTCCATCCAGGTCATGTGAAAGTTAATTTCCAACTAGTAGGAGCAAACCCGTCCCAGACCGCTCCTCAATCAAGAGTGACCCTACCAGCAGTACCAACTCAGAAATTACCTCCACCAATCACTACCCCAGAAGCACCACAGGAATCTTCAAACAGCAAGGGGGATTCAAAGGGGGATTCAACCGAAGCCAAACTAGTTGTGCCACCTAGCACCAGTGACTCTTCAAAGACAGCGGTAAACCCTTCCCCCCAACCATCCCAGCCAGAAAACCTTACTCCTCCTAGCAATTCTGAAACATCTGAAGCAGCGGAGACTGTATTATCCAGCCCAGCATTATCTAGCCCAGCATTATCCAGTCCAGTATTATCCAGGCCAGCCTATGACTTCCCTGACTTAGGCTGGGATGCTGATCAAATAGAGCAAGCTTTAGGAAAAATTAAAGATTCTTTTGGCGGAGAAATTATTGATTTAAATGATGAGCTGAGTAATAATGAAGTGATGCCCAAAGAGCCATTAGTAGAGTCGTTTGTCAAGGATACTCAGGGTACCTTTGACCAAGAGCAACCCGAATCATCAGTAGCCGAAAATCAACCTGATCCAAGACCGTTTTCGATAAAGATTCAGAATAGGCCGCAAGAGTTAGAATATGATGAAAATGGTGAACTCCCTTTTTAGAGTTATGATCAACTTGAGAATTGGGGTAGCAAAGGGAACAGCGGATCTGGGAATAGGGAGTCGGGAGTCGGGAGTCGGGAGTTGGGAACTTTGGATCAAGAATTATCACAAATAATTTAGCTTCCCTAGAATTGGGAATTGGGAATTTCAATTCCTAGGCTCATAGGCGAGGCAAAATTTCTGGTAATAGCTGACCTGGAACTTTGGAAAGGGCAAAGCTTTGTCCCGCAGGACCATTTTCCCGAGAAAATGCCCGAATGGTGTGGATCAGGTAGTTCAGAGAAATTTGGTAGGTTTCGGGTTGATCAACTGTACCCATACAAGCTTGCACATGTTGGTGTAGGGCAGCTTCTAAATGAGTTAACTTAGACCCTTTGGTTAAGGAAAATTGTGGCTGTGTCCCTAGCTGGAAATTCACTAGCCCCAAGTTGTTGTAGGTAGCGATAATATCAAAGTTAACTGGTACAGGTGATCTGTTCTGGTTAGGGACTTGCTCAGAGGGGTGTGGTTGATATCCTGCGATCGCAAGAGCATTTTCATAAGCCGTTATACATTGCTTAAGGTATTCTACTTTTGCCCCATATTCCTCCTTTAACTGGTCGGCTAAGTGCCAGTAGGCGGTACCTAGGTTATTCTGTGTCGCAGCACAGCCAGCTGGGTCAACCTCCGATTTCCGGTATTTGAGAGCATCTTGATAGGCATATATGGCTAGCTTCAACCAGACTGTTGGTTGTTCGTGCTGGGCAAGACTCCAGTAAGTCGTACCCAGGTTATTTTGAATCATTGCCCAATTTTGAGGATTGGCTGTGGTGTCATGATGAGAAATGGCTTCTTGGTAGGCTGCGATCGCTTTCTTTAAATTAGGCACTGGTGATTGATATTGCGCTAGATTCCAGTAAGCCGTTCCTAAGTTATTTTGGGTTGAAGCATATTTAACCAAGTCATGGTCAGCACCGCCATAGCCCAAAGCTTCTTCATAGGCGCAAATAGAATTTTCCAGATTTTTAGCTAAATCTTGGTACTGGGCTAATTCTCCATAAGCTGTTCCCAAATTATTCTGTATCATGCTAAAAATTTCCGGAGATTGTTCCGCTAAAAAGTCAGTTACTGCTACTTGATAGCATTTAATGGCTTGCTCTAAATAAGAGACCATCAGGTTGTCATTGTTGGGACAACGAGATAGCATCCAGTAGAAATTTCCTACATCATTGAGGATAGCGGATTCTTCGATAGGTGTGAATTTTGACCATTGTAGCGCCTGCTCATAAGCCTGGATTGCGATCACTAAGTTTTCCTCAGAGGCATCTCCCTGTTCAATCAGGTAGCGATAATGATTGCCCAATTCAAGATAGGTTTGGCCTGTAGATGGTTTTTGAGTTCCAGGTTGCAAGTTATTTGGTTCAGAGTTATCTTGTGGTGTTTCAGTTTCAGTTGTCGGTGGCCGGTTATTTAGTTGTAAGTTATCTTGTCGTGTTTCACTGTGATTTTCAAGTCGCACATTCTTTGGTTCAAAGTTATCGTTTGAAGTTTCAACATTAAAACTTTTAACTGTCAACACATCCTCTTGCCGTGACAGTGTATCCACATCTTCCTGACCAGGATCTATTACTGTTGTTGAAGGGGGTAATGTGTAGGAAGCCTCTGGTGTATCAGTCACCCGTTGGGATAGGGGTGTTGGTTCTCCTTCAAACTCAAAGAAACCAGTGTGCTGTTGCCAAAATTCTGGTACCGACTGCTGAATGGAATAAAACCAAGGTCGTGGCAACCAGAGCAAGAAAGTCAGTTCCCAGTAGCTGAGATTATTCCCAATTGACTGTAAATGCCTGAGAAACAATCGTTGCAGTGTTGCCGGTTGCCGTGTTAAGTTTTCTATACCCAGAATCTGAAATCCCGGTATACTCTCAGAAGTGTAAGATTCCTCATGGTCGGTTAACCATTGACTAATCTGAGCTACAGGATTGGGTTCGCTCAGATTTAAATTCAAGCTGACCAACTTTGGGTAACCTTGGTGGTTCCTTGACCCGTTTGCTGCAGATAAGTCTAACTCTCGGTATAGTTGATCTGCTAGGTGGTTGCGCAGATTCAGGTCATCACACACTGCCAAAAAAAGCTGGCGGCGCAGACCAATGCTCAAAGCGAGTTTCAAACGTTGATAGGTTTGCCGATTCCAACTGGAAATTTCTTGATTTGAGGCAATGTCCGTTACTATCATGCTGGCATAGGTGTCAGAGCAAAGGGATTCCATATCAACCTTTTCCTGGTTTTGTTGCCTAAGTCAGGATTGAACTTGAATATTCTGTGATCATGGCTTAATTTATCACTACTTAGCACTCAGGACGATTTTAAGGGAAGTATTGTTTAAGTATCATTACAAAATAAATTACCTCCTCCTATTCTCGATAATGCTTACAAAATCAGGATTTTTATTTTGTAAAACCGGTAATTGTTTTTGTGTTAATACTTACAAATTACTTAGGATTGCTATATCCGTATTTATAAGGATTTTTTAAAAAAAATACTCTATAAAAATCAGTAATTTCAACCATAGCTATTACTAAAATTTTAGTCAACAATAGATTAAAGTATATCGCTGTTTACTAAATTATCGTAAGCATATGCGCTACTTGAGGTGCCGTCAGCCGTCAGCGGTCAGCCGTTGGCCTTTGGCACCTCAAGTAGCACCTCAAGTAGCCCCTAAGCTAAATGCTTACTTTTCTATTAATTAGTTACACATATTTTTACCTATTTACTATTCCCGATTTCCGATTCCCAATTCCCGATTCCCGATTCCCGATTCCCGATTCCCGATTCCCAATTCTAAATTCTAAATTCTAAATTCTAACTTCCCGATTCCCGATTCCCGATTCCCTGTTCCCGATTCCCGATTCCCGATTCCCTGTTCCCTAGAAATGATTAAACTCAATCAACATTTAATATCCTATTTAGGTAGCTGCGCCTTATCTGCACTGGTGCTGTTTCCAGGATTAGCTAAAGCTCAGGTTCAAGTTTCTCCTTTAGTTATTGAAGAAGAAGCAGAACGAGGTCAAGCCAAAGGTATCATCAACGTCACCAATCGCAGTAATAAGGCGTTTCGAGCCCGTGTCTATGCGACACCTTTCACCTATGATGAAAATGGGTTTGAGGCGTTGGAATCTAGCTCTAATGACTTAACCCCTTATCTACAATTCTCCCCTCGTGAGTTGGTAGTAGAACCAGGAGTAACTCGCCGCATCCGCATGATTTCCCGCTTTCCTCCTAGTATGGATAAAGGGGAATATCGGGCAGTTATTTTCACAGAAAATCTGGAACATTCTCAGAATAATAGTCGTGGTGTAAGTATGGGCATCGTACCTCGCGTTGGTGTCACTGTCTATGTACGTCATGGAGATATTTCTCCCCAGTTGACCGTAGAGGAAGCGAGCTTTGATCACAAGAGTAAGCAGATTCTGTTACAGGTTAGCAACAGTGGCAATGCCACTGCACGTCCCAAGGTGGAGTGGACTTTGAAACAGGGAAGCACGACGGTCACCACTGGCAAACAAAACGAATGGACAGTTATTGCTGGGGGAGAACGGAAGATTTCTATCGGATATCCTAGTCATGCCAAGGAATTGACAGCTGGACAATACCAATTGACTGGAACCTTGCTTTGGGGCGAAGAAGAGAATCGACAAAGTGTGCCTTTTAGTATTAATCTGACTGTTCCTACCAGCACCACTGCTCAGAGTAATTAACCTGAGGGCGTTGCTTAATAATAGAATGATTTTAAGAGTTTTGTGGAACAGGCATCTTGCCTGTTCCCTGGTTTGTTTTCGGGTGCATCTCCTAAAAGTTGTTTGACTCAGCAGTGGTGCGTTACGGGCAGCAACCTAAGCCTGGCTACGAAGCGAAACATGAATGCCCCCCTGAAGCACCACTAGCAAATGTTCCCTGGTCTGTGTTCCATTAAACTAAGCCAGTGAGTCACCTCACTTACTCGTCTATCCTTCGGGAAGGCTACGCCAACAAAACCGGGCGTGAAAGTTTCCCTTCACCCGGCTCCTCGTTGAAAGAACCACTGTCATTGGTACCTTTAAGATGGTTAGAACTGTGTTTTTTTCCATCGTGGCAGTGTAGATGAAGTAATTCTATATTTTTATGCCAATTACTTTCACCTTGTGAGTGGGGTGTGATATAATGTTGGTCGAATAAATCTCTACCTCTGTTCGCGAAGCGTCGGCTACGGCGAAGGTAAGACCACACTGGGAGCACTTTCCTTTTTGCCTTTTCAACAGCCTTGCCAATTGATCTGGCGATTTCACGGTGTTTTCCTATTCTTATACTGCAGTAAATGTAACTTCTCAATTACCCCTGCACCCCCTGTTTAGGATCTATTTTGGCAGTCCCCTTGCCAAAAGTACGTGAATCTGCTCTAACAAAGAGATGATGTTAGGGGAGTTTTGTTTAGTCAAAGAAGCTAATCGACAAGCTGAACAAGCATTAGTTGATTGGGGTAATAATAAAGTTAACAACTTTTTACCTGATTTTAACTTAGTAATGGAGGTCGCCCAAAAAGATGATATTTAATTTTCAACCAACTTGCTAAATGTCTATCAACTAGCTAATTGCCAAGAAGAAGCTATTAAGCTTCAATAAATCATTCAAACCATCAAAACATCTAAATTTCAACCATATTGATTGGTTTGTTTACCATAAAAAATAATCAAAACCAAATAAGGAGACGTCTATCATGTCTAACAAAGCATTGCAAACTCTACAATTTATCTTTCAAGATCGTCCTGATGTTTTACGACTATTTGATTTCAGAGAAGTAGATTTAAGTGGTCGTGTAGATGAAGAATGGTTAAAAAAACAATCTGAAAAAGAGTTATTTCCAAAACCTGTTAATTTTTATGCTACTGGACGTACAGGTGCAGGTAAAACTACACTAGCAGTTACTTTGATAGATCCTGATAAAAAATTAGCAAATACTATTAATGATGTTAATAATGATGAGGTTTTTGAAAGTTCAGGTAAAACAGATTGCACTTGGATGGTAGTTTTCTTTAAAATGCGTAGTAACTTATGGTATTTTGATCTTCCTGGTGCTGGAGGTTGTAGCGACACATACGAAAATATTAATCGAGCTGCTTTGATGCTTCCCCAGATTGATGATGAAGATGAGGAATTAATACCTATTGATAAATTTGAGTTATGGAATTGCTCAGATTATCCTACTACTAAAAAAGTTGTCAAAGAAGATATAGCTGTAGAGCAATGGCAATCCCCCGAAAATCAGGAAAATTGTAAACCTGATATTATTCTTTATGTGGTTGCTCCTCATACTCAATTTGTGAAACCAGATCGTAAATATTTAAAAGCTTTACTGAGAAAACAGAAAAAACAAACTGATAAAAATAAAGTAATTTTTGCCCTTAATATTCATTTTACAGATGATGGAACAAGAATAACCACTGAAGCAAGTGTAGAAGATGCAAGGCAACAAATAACTAAAATTTTTAAAGAATTTTACCCTGATGAATCTGTTCCTATTGTTGAAATTGACTGTAAGCAAGGGACAGGAATTAATCAAATTACCAAACTAATGCTTACAATGTTACCAGATAATAAAATTGGTAACTTTAAACAAGTTTTACCCGATCAACTGAAGGAATTTGCTATACAAGAACGTAGTTGCCGTTATCGCAAAGCATTAATTCAGATTGCAAGTCGTTTAGCTACTCGTAAAGTAGATGAAAAACAAGGTAATCAAGACTTACTCAATGAAGCCTATATGGCAGTTGCTGATTATGGTATTCGAGTTTTTCAGGAGGAAGATGCTACCTTGGAAGCTGCAAAAGAATTGAATGATACAATTATTCAGTTAGCTCAAGAGGCCAAAATTTCACGAGAAGAAGCGCAAACAATCTTAGTAGATCGGATTGTTTATAACGACCAGGAAGTCGAAAAAAGTGAGTATGTACCTGATTTTCAAGACGTAGAAGTTGAAAAGCAAGTTATAGAATATGAACAATCTCAAGAATCAATAAAAAAACCTGTTGATGGAGAAGGTTCTCCTGGTGGTATGGCTGGTGGGCCTGATCTTGGTGGTATGGCTGGTGGGATTGATCTTGGTCAATTAGCAGGTGCAAGTGCTGCTGCCTTTAGTGAAATGGCGAGTGGTACAATGGCGGCAATAGGAGCTGGTTTAGCAACCGGCGGATTAGCATTTCTACCTGTTCTTGGTGCTAGTATGTTTGGTGCTTCTGGAATGGGTGGAAAGAAAAAGAAAAAACAAGTTCCTGTTAGTGAGGATGTGATTAAACCCGTAGTTAAAACTATCACAACTACTGAGAATAAATTTATGGGCATGAAAGAAGTTAAGAAAAAAGTTTTAGAAAAAGTGCCAGAAGTAATACAACAAGAACAAGAGATAGGAAAAAAATATTTACAAGGTGGTTATCCTGTTGTTGAAAACTTGTTAGCTATTGGCTTAGGCATTGAAAGTGCTAATGGAAAGCAAAAGTTGGAAACTGATTTTCAGGAAATAGTAGAAGTAGGGCGTCAAGAAACTCAAGCAATATTATTGCCATATAAGGAAGCGATTAACTCCTTTGCTGTTAGCGAGAATGAAGAAGAAATTAGCAAAATTTTAGAAAGAATTTTAATCCAACTTTAGAACCTTGTAACAGAGTGGGGAAATTCTAACTATTCCCTGCTCTAGATTTAAAAAGTATTCTTTAAGCACATGTTAGGAACAAAAAACTATGTATTTCCAACTTAAGCCTCCATCCATTTCTAAAATTCGTGCCAAGTTTATCATTGAAAAGCTTGGCAATTATCCTAGAAATATTGATAATATTAACTTATTTTTTACAGGTAGAACAGGAGCAGGTAAAACGACATTAAGTAATCGTTTGCTTGGTAGTGATTACTTCTTGTCTACAGGTCATCAAGATTGTACTAAGGAAATTAATCTAATTGAGTTTCCTATTGGTTTAAAATGTTTTGATACTCCTGGTGTTTGTAGTGATGAACTCTTAGAAAATTATAATCGAGTTGCTTTAGGAATTAATCAAATTGAGGATTGTCCCATTGTAGAAGACCTTACTTTAGCAAGATATCGAGAAAATTGTTCAGCCCCTCAAGAAGAAAATCTTAGTATATCAGAATTTGTAAATCTAAAATTTCAGCCAGATTTAATTTATTATCTCATCGCACCAGAAAAACTATTTACGAGAGGCGACCGCCAATATTTAAGAGATTTACTAAAAGTTCACCAAAATGTTATTTACGTTTTTAATATGTTTGTTAACAAGCAAACAGGGGTGAGCTATTTTGCCAAAGAAGCAAATATTCAAGACACAGCTACCCAAATTTCAAAAGTTCATCATAAAGTTTTAGGACAACATTCTCAGCCTGTTATTATTGGAGTTAATTGTTTTACAGGAGAAGGTATTTCAGACTTACTACATCAGTCTTACATAATGTTAAAAGGAAATAAAGGTAAACTTTTTAAAGAATTAATTCAATATCAACAGCAAAAAACTCCTGATGAATATGTTAATCAAGTTAAACAAGAATTAATCCGATTATATGCTCATGGTGCTTGTCAAAGAGCAACAGGAAGTGATACTTGCGATCAACCTTTACATCTACTATCTTATAGTCTTTTTGATTTTCTTGTCAGTCTTCCCATTCAGTCAGACCAAGACGATAATTCTATTGCTGAACAGGTTAATAATATAGTAAGCGATGTTTTTGATAATCAAATTTTTGAAAAAAAGTCTGAGTCACTGGAAGATAAGTTTGAGTATTTAATTAGATCCAAAGAATATATCTTTACAGAAAGAATTGAGTATTTTAATCAATTAATTAAGACTTCTGTTTTTGATATACAAAAACAAGCCTATGACCTCAGAAATCAAGAATTTGAAGAATGGGAAATAGAAAAAGAATCTGTTAAGCAAAAATTAGATGAAGACTGGGATAGTATCTTAGCAATAATTCAAAAACTAGATAAATTAAATACTTTACTTGAATCCCTTAATCAAGAAATTGAGGAACTTATTGATGAGTATAATCCCCGTATTGATGCTAATAATTCTCGTTACCTTGACATTTCATCACGTCGTCATAATTTCAACTCTCGTTTTGATCGTTGGAAAGATAGACTTGATAAGTATAATGCTAATATTGACAGGATTAACCGTAGTTCGTCTAGATTAACTTATGAATCTAAACGGTCTCTTGATAGAGAAAGTGATTATCTTGAGCAAGAAAGAAGTTCTATTAAATCAGAAGATAGTTATCTTGAATCTCTAGAGACAGAATATAAAAAGAATGTTGAATGTCTTGAAGAAGAAAAAGCTACAATTAAAACTAAAATTGACCAGCGTGATGCTAAAAAAGAAGAATATGGACGCCAAAAAAAATTACTTCTAAACAAATTAAAAGAATATAATATTTTTAAAAAAAATGCTCAGGATGAGAGTAAGTTTTGGGTTGAATTGATTAAAAATTTTAACGACGAATTAAGTGCTCTTGATGACAAAATTGAGCAAAGAATTGAAGAAATTAACCTTCATATTCAAGAAATTAGAAATCCTCTCTCCAAAGACTATCTTGAAAAATTTACTACAATAGAAGATGCCATTGATGAGTTGCAGGAATTAATTAACCGTTGTCTTGATGAAATGGCTGTCTTTGAAAACCAAATTTTAACTTTTAATCAAGAGCTAAATTATTGTATTTTCAAGGTCAATATCAATAAAAGGGTAACCCAAGTTTTACAAAAAACGACAGAACATTATTTTGATGAAACGGGACAATTTGACTATAGATTTAGTCATTACCATTATTTTGGTAAACATGGAATTACTGTTTTATTAGCATTGACAACAAGGATATTTTTTGATATCGATCAAGACTATGATTTTTTTTATAGTGATTTACTCCAAAAAGTAGAAAACTTGGGAAGTTTTCCGGAAAATCCAACAGAAGCTCAAATATATAACTTATTGTATTGTAATTATAGTTTATTATTTGAACCTGCTTTTGATAACAAAATCAAACAAGCTGTGATGACAAACTAATTAGGAGAAATAGTAATTTTAAACTTATAGAGATATTCACCAGCCACCAGTGGTGTCAAAGATTCAATGGATAGAGAAGCCACAAGATCGTAGTTAACAGACTCATTAGTTTCTACTGTGGATTGGTCTCGATTATCAACTACTTGACCATTTTTTGAAAGTATCTCAATAATTTCCGAATCTGGACTGCCACTCATCGGACGACCTAAGATGCCATACTCTACCTGAATTGCTTGCTCTAAAAGTTTCCGAGACCGCTCATTCAAGGGAATCAATTCCCCAATACTGACGGTGACGTTAGAATTAAATATTAGGTTACTTCTAGCGGGTTGCTCAACCGTAGAGGTCAATCGATTGGCAGAAATTTCTAGACTTCCGATTTCTACATTAACAAATGAACCGACTCCCTCCACGGTTCCAAAAAACATAAATTCCTGGTCAGATGTCGCTAACTGGGCACCAGCACCTATAGCACTAGCGGCTATGGCCCAGGCAGTTATCGTAGTAATGACTAGGGATTTTATCAGTTTTTTTGACATGGTAATTTCCTGGGATAACGTTACGGTTTTATATCCGTATTATTCCCCTATTACCATCCTGATTATTCCCAAAGATATAGAAAATTTATATAGTTATTAATTTTTATGAATTGCTAGTTACTGGTGGCTGATGGCTTACATATAGCTAAATACTTAGGGTTTGCTGAAAAAGTCTTTTGGTATTGGTAGGAGTCAGGAGTTAGGAGTCAGGAGTTAGGAGAAATGGGAATTATATAGGAGGTAGTCGGAAGACTTGTCCGATTATTTTTCGGCTCTTGTCTGCCCAAAATGCTAATTTTTTGAGCTTTTTGGACCGAAAAGCTGGCACTTAAAGAGACCCAAAAAGGCGAAAACCTTTATCTGTAAATGCTTTGATAGTTAATCAGCAAGCCCTACTTATAGCGTTTTTCATAACTATGAGATACAGATTATTTTTGCCTATTGCCTATTGCCTATTGACTATTGCCTATTGACTATTGCCTACTCCCTGCTCCCTACTCCCTGCTCCCTGCTCCCTACTCCCTAAAAACAATGTTTTATTATTATAAATCAACCGTTTATTGGTAAAATCTCCGTAGGATAAATCGGGTAAAGCCGATTCCCACGGAGACAACAAAAAGATATAGAGAGAGGTTAATTGCATTTACATCAATTTTCCAGGGGGATACGTCGCTGGCTTCCAGCCAATAGTTTACTTTAGTTAGCTGTAGCTGTCACCGTAAACTTAAAGGCGTAATCACCGCCTTTAAGGGGTAAAAGTCCCTCGATCATCATGTCAGCTTCAACCTCGAATTCGCTAGGAGGTAAATTTAGTGGTTCTGCTGCAGGGTCTCCCATAGTACGTTTGATTTCACCATTTGTTGCACCACCAATCTCAGTAAAAGAAACGCCATAGTTGTAGGTCTCTGCGGTGTCTAAAAGGTCTTGAGATAGGTCATTCGTCGCCATCAAGTCTCCAAGAGAGATAGTTGCTGGACTATTACAAAGCATCAAACCTGTAGCATAATCACCTGGGTTAACAACAGCTAATACTTCGGGATTAGGGTTTGTCAAAGCACCAGGTTGAACATCTACAAAAGAACAGGTTCCCTCTACTGTGCCCTCAAATTCAAAATCCTGCTCTATAGTAGCAGAAGGAGGAGGACCAGGAGGTACCTGAGCAAAGGCACTGGTAGCACCAGCAGCAACACCTACAGCAGTCAAGGCGGAAATAACTAAGGATTTACCGAATTGGTTTCTCATGTCCTTTATCTGGTGGAAATAAACTGTTTGTTTATACTTCTATTGTTTCCTAATTTATTAACTGGATACATCCGGAAAGATACCGAAGTTTAAAATTTAGTGAAGTTGATTACGGTGGATGAAATTACCGGTGATGGGCTGATGGGCTGATGGGCTGATGGGCTGATGGGCTGATGGGCTGATCGTTTTTCTAGTAGTAAAGTGCCAAAAGAAACCAATCGACAGGTAGAGTTACTACGTAAGTACTCCTAGTGCAACAACTCTGAAGTATCAAACCCCTTAGTTACTGTTACTTGAGCTGACCAAGTTGGGAAGTCTGTATGTAGTTTCCCTTAAAAAATTTAGTCAGCATTTAGTCAGCTCATAGGTGTTGGATGAAAATTATTTCACTAGCTTATCTAGCTGTAACAACTCTCTTGTGTTCTTGGATTACCATAACTTCCGTTGTTGCCCAAACCCTAGCACCTGAGGTATCAAAACCGGAAGTCGCCGCCACTACCTCTAGCCCAAGGCGAAACGATAGTGATCAATTGATTATTCTTCCTGTAGGCGTCAATCTGGGAAAACAGAATGTGATTCCTAGTACCTTAGTGCGGGGATTTGAAGATGGTTCCCAGGCAATTAATTTTGAAACGTGGCTGATTCCCTTAGATGATGTGATTCAGGGCTTGAAATTAGATGTCAAACCCTTAGACGATGGTCAATTAGAAGTGCGATCGCCTGGTTTAGTCACCCGCATCAATCCAGAAGAATTACCAACTGACCCAGAATTAGGAGTAGTCATTCCTGTCAAAACCATCCAAACTCTTCTAGGAGTCCCGACGGAGTTTGACATGATTGAATACGCCATTACGTTTAATCCCCCTTGGTTGAATGTGCGGCGCAAAGGTCGGCGAACTCGAGAAATCCCAGTCGTACTGGAAGGATTATCTGAGATTGATGCCCCTGCCTTTAGCATATCCGCGATCAGACAACGGGTAAATATTAGTGGCAGAGGGGGTGGTAGCAGTTCCTTTTCTAATTCCACAAACTATAGTGGAGAATTTACCAGCGTCGGCACCTTATTAGGAGGTAGCTGGTTTGTTAGGACTCGCCAACCGGATTTAACCAATACTGGGACGTTTCGGTTACAGGAAGCCCAGTATTTTCGGCAAACCGATGCAGCGGATTTTGTCCTAGGTTCCCAGCCCACCTTTTGGCGAAATCAAGGAACAGGTCAATATTGGGGTGCGACCACTATCCAGCGCTGGGGATTTACCCCACCCTTATCAAGGGGTGGATTTAGTCCTACCCAACGGTTACAAGCCAATGACATTGGACGCAGCATTACTGGGGAAGCTGAACCGGGTACGTTGGTGCAGCTGACCCAAGGTTTTAATGATGTGGTGGTGGATGAAATCCTAGTGGACTCCTCTGGGGTTTACCGCTTTGAAAATGTCATAACTGGACGAGGCGGTAGCAATACTTATCGCGTCTTTCTATATCCCGATGGACAGCTTACTGCGGACCCGGAAATTCGAGAGGCCAAATTCTCTACTCTACCCGGTCAATTGACCAAGGGAGCCTCTGCTTTAGTTGTTTCCACTGGCTTGAGTCGAGAATCGAGCCAAAATGGGAATTTCTTTGGTGAGTTTACAGACGTACGGGGAGGAATTGCCTATCGCCTAGGAGTCACAGAAGACCTGACGTTAGGGATGGGGGTGGTTTACGACGAGTCAGTGTTGGGGTTAGGGGAACTATTCTATCAACCTGCTGGATTTCCCTTAAAGGTAAAAGTTTCAGCTCTTTTGGGTACAGAGGATGAGGGGATAGACTATGATGCCAGTATTACCTTCCAACCTTCTCCTAAGCTAAGCTTTAACTTCAACAGTGATAGTCTAGCCCAGGGGTTTCGCGTCAACTGGCAAGCTTTTCGTGGTTTAACCTTAAGAGCCAGTGGAAACACTCGGGAGGAAGCCTTAGCTGCTGGTATGAGCATTTTTCACACTAGCCAAAATTTCTCACTCTTTGCCAGTGCTGACATGGATACCAATAATAACTTGCGCTGGAGTTTGAGGTCTAACTTAGGAAGTCTGAGACTGTCCCATCGAGGCAATGAAATCACTACCAATTCCGAACTAATTTATTATTTGTCCAATAGCAGTGCCTCAAGAGGACATTCCCTGCTACTGGGTTACGAAACCCGGGATTCCAATAACCGTGATGATCACCTGGCTCGCTTAGCTTGGCGCTATCGTTCTCCACAACAGTCTAGTGATGGTCGATATCTCTGGGACTTTGATTTCGGCTATGGCTTCGGTTCTCGGGGTAATGGATTGATTGCCTCAGCTTCCAGTGCCGTGATTCCCGGATTAGTATTGCGGTTACGTTACCAAGAAATATCTACTACCTCTGATGGCAGCACCTTCAGGATTGAGCTTTCTCCCAATATCAATGTTCAATCAGGGATTAGCGGTGCCGACACCCGCTTTGACCGCTTACGCAGCCGAGGAGGATTGTTAATTCAGCCATTCTTTGACAACAATGGCAATGGTAAGCGAGATAAAGGGGAAGAGATTTACGTCGAAGAGCCTGATTTACTGTTACTGCTGAATAATAAATCGATAACCTCGTTTCGACCAGATATTCGCAACAATGGGATTTTTGTCAAACTCGACCCTGACACCTATCGCCTCGACCTTGACCCTGCCGGATATCCCATCGACTGGAAACCCGAGGAATCCGCTTATGCAGTGGAGGTGGTGCCGGGTAGCTATACTCCGGTTACTGTGCCAATGGTACTATCCTACACCTTTGCAGGTGTAGTAACTGATACTACGGGAGAAGCGGTGCAGGGGGCGAAGGTAGAAGCAGTACCAGTTGATTCAGGAAAATCGATTTTTTCGATTACCAACGGTGCTGGGGTCTTTTATTTAGAAGGCTTGCAGCAGGGTAAGTATAATTTACTGATTAATGGTGAATCGGCTCAACCAAATCAAATTGAGATTAAGCCAGATTCCGAACCTTTCCAAGAACTGAATTTATCGATACTCCTTAAACCTTAGTCTTTAATCCTTAGTATTTTGTCGCCAGCAAAGAGTGGATAGGTAATAGGTAATTCTCAACTACCCATTACCTATTACCTGTTACCCATTACCCATTACCTATTACCTGTTACCCATTACCCATTACTCCCTGGAATACCAAGAGTTCACCCTTCAACTTCTGCTGGTTCTGGTTTAGGGGCTGGGGATGATTCCTGTCTGATGGTGAGGTAGCGAATCACATCTTGACTTATACGCATTGCTCGCTCAATCTTGGCGACATGGGTACCTGGTCCATTATAGTTCATTTGGATATAAATCCCTTCCCGGTACCTATCTATGGGATAGGCTAAACGACGCTTGCCACGATGCTGAATCTCGATTTGCTCTCCACCGAGTTCCTGCAATAGGTCTCGGTATTTGCCGATAGCTTGATCTACTTGTTCCTCGCCCAAATCAGGACGGAGGATGTACATCATTTCGTAAGTGTTTGGCACTGGTATTAATCTCCTTATGGACAATTTGGCTTCTTTTTATCCGATAGACAGCACTAACAATCAGCACTAACAATCAGCACTAACAATCAGCTTTCCTTGAACCACACCTTAAGTCATAGTCAAGGTTGGGTAATTGACTTGCTTGCTACTGGATAGTTAAAGAAGCAAGGAATTGATCTATCGCTACTTAAGCGGACACTTACCGGATCGGTAAGTGTTTGGAGTGGTCAGATTTATCTGAATACTTTTATATGAATCCTTTATCTGAATCCTTGACAAGGATTACCAATGACCTATTATAACCCGTTGTGCAACCAATTTCAATTAAATTTCAATTAAGTTGTGCTCAAAGATAGTAAATTCGTCAAAGGGGAATACCACTAGACACAACCAGACACGACCAGAAGATGCTATGTCTAAATGCAGCTTATTATCTATTGTACTGTTAAGGACAATCTATTATCGGTACTAAGTACTGACGTACTACCAACTCAATACTACTTTAGGTAAAGTAGAGAATTTTCGTAAAATTATCAAGGAAAATCTATTGTTATGACACAGCGTTACGTCCGAGTTAAATCTTCTAAAGGACAGACCTACTACGGCTTGTTACAGGTGACCCGCACTATTCAGGTGCTGGATGCACCACCTTGGTTACAGGGACAACCTATAGATTTAGAGTTGGAACCAGAAAGCTATCAATTGCTGGCCCCGTGTGCACCAACTAAAATCGTGGCTGTAGGGAAAAACTATACTGAACACGCAGCAGAATTTGGAACATCAGTTCCTCAGGAACCCTTACTTTTTCTTAAACCCCCTACCACTATAATTGCTGACTCTCAAGCCATCCAGTATCCGCCTCAGTCTCAGCGAGTAGACTATGAGGGAGAGTTAGCACTGGTAATCGGTGACTATTGCTTAGACTGCACACCAGACGAAGCTCAATCCAAAATTTGGGGTTATACGATCGCTAATGACGTAACGGCTCGGGATTTACAAAAGCGGGATCCGCAATGGACCAGGGCTAAGGGATTTAATAGCTTTTGTCCCCTCGGACCCTGGATAGTCCGGGAGTTGAGTGCTGGGGCAAAATTGCAGACATTTCTGAATGACAACCCTGAGCCAGTACAATCCGCTTTAATTAGTCAAATGGTATTTCCGCCAGATGTTCTGATATCTTACATTTCCCAGGTGATGACCCTAGTACCAGGGGATGTGATTCTTACGGGGACACCCAAAGGAGTAGGACCAATGGAAGTTGGCGATCGCGTCCGGGTGGAAATTGAGGGAATTGGTCAGTTGGAAAATACGGTGATATCACGCCCTTCACAGGCCAAGACTAAGCAAGACTAGGGGACTTGGCTGTAAACGGCTTGACTAAGGCTTGGTATTTCTGCGTAACGACCCATCAATGATTGAATCATAGAATAGCCACAGGCGGCAAGGATACCTAAAAACACTATATTATATAAGGTTTCTGTTAGCAAGTTAACCCCTAGTGCTTGGACTAAAATTGGCAACAATAGACCACACAAAACTAAAAGAATGTCTAAAAGAATCGCTTGCATGGTGTTAAAGCGAACAAAATGGCTGATTTGTGGGTTTCTGACTACGGCTAAGAATAAAACAAAGAAAATAATTAACCCCACTAAAGGCAAACCGTAGTAAAGTGAAATCAACGGTTGTAGTGGCAGGTAAATAATGCCGAGAATGGGAAACTGTCTTAGCAGAAATTGACCAAAGGGCAAAACCACAATTAGAGGGAGTAGATATGCAAGGGCTGCAAAAATCCGGTCTTTAATATCTGTTGACCCGCGCCAATTCATGGTGCTTTCTCCTTGAAGATGTTCAGATAAGGGGTACACTAACTACATATTCAGCATAGCGCAGCACAAAACTCTACCCCTGAGCGACCTTAAATGCGATTGACCTTGGCCTTTAGGCCACGCTAAGGGCAAAGCCCGACGCTGCTTGAGGTGCGATTGGTCACGCTAAGGGCAAAGCCCGACGCTGGTTGAGGTGCGATTGGCCGTAGGGCACGCTAAAAGCGATCGCTTAGTAAAAAAGTTCTTACTACAAAAGTTTATTCCATATTGACCAGACGGAATCCCATTTCACACTCATACTGTTGAGCTTGCTTTTCACTTAGCTTCTTGAGCACATGAGCACAAACCAATTTGCCTTGATGCCAGCGAGGATGACCGCTTGGGTCAGCCAGTAAACAACATTGACAGACAAGGTCGGGGGAAATTACTTGGTTATCCGTTAAAATGACTAACATAGCACTAATCCCATTACGCTATCAGGGCTGATGCCGAAGCACAATAGTCTAAGGTCTTTTCAAGAGGCTTAAGCATAGAGCAAAGTGTTGAATTGCTCACGATACCTTATGCCGATACTAATATAAAATTTTGACCAATCAGCTTAGTGCTTAAGTCTTGTTTATAAGTGCTATTGATTAGAACTATTGCTTAACCCTATTATTATCTTAATATATCCCCTGGATTCTAGGTGTTGTATAATAAATAATTTAACATAATACAAACTTTAACTTTTCATAAAAATTGGCCTAATCTGAGTCTGAATCGTTCCAGAGTCAAGCTTTAAGCTCATCGTTACCGATGAATTGTTTGACAGGACTTATGAAAAACTCCTAAAAAACTGGGCATCCAACTCCCATATGTAGTAGGAATAAGTAGTAGGGATAAGTAGTAGGGATAAGTAGTAGGGATAAGTAATAGGGTGGGTTAATAACCCACCCTGTAGTAGGTAGAGTTACTGGGTAAGTCCTGTTTAAGGATCGTGTCCAAACAAACCACCTGCCAAGAAATCTTCAGGGCGACTAAAGCTGCTATTTCGCTACTGGTAGTCGCTGATGGGATAAACCCCTGCATGAAAGCGCTACCTCAGTTTTTAATCCCCGCTCTTGCCTAAACGGGGCTTTATTCCCTCAGAGGATTTTTTGTAAGCACATAGACCTTTAAGGTTGTTGTGTCAATTACCAAACGTGATCGATCCTAGAAGTAAAGAAAGTGACTCAAACTAATTTCGATTTTCTCGCCGAAACCGATCCCACGATAGCAACCTATCTGGGAGAAGAACTCCAACGTCAACGGGAGCATCTGGAACTTATTGCTAGTGAGAACTTCACCTCCCCAGCGGTGATGGCAGCACAAGGCTCAGTGCTAACTAACAAATATGCTGAGGGATTGCCCGGAAAGCGCTACTATGGCGGCTGTGAGTTCATTGACAAAGTTGAACAAGTAGCGATTGACCGTGCTAAAGAACTTTTTGGTGCTGCTCATGCCAATGTGCAGCCCCATTCTGGCGCTCAAGCTAACTTTGCGGTATTTCTAGCCTTACTCAAACCTGGTGACAAGATTATGGGGATGGATTTGTCCCATGGCGGACACCTGACTCATGGGTCACCAGTCAATGTGTCCGGCAAATGGTTTGAGGTGTGTCACTACGGTGTCAGCCAAGAGACTGAGCAATTGGACTATGCTCAGATTCGGGAACTTGCTCTGAAAGAGCGTCCCAAACTAATTATTTGTGGCTATTCCGCCTATCCCCGAATCATTGACTTTGAAAAATTCCGGGCCATTGCTGATGAAGTGGATGCCTACCTGATGGCGGATATGGCTCACATTGCTGGTTTAGTTGCCACTGGTCATCACCCTAACCCCCTTCCTCACTGCCATGTGGTCACTACTACCACTCACAAGACCCTGCGTGGTCCACGGGGTGGCTTGATTCTGACTAATCAATCGGATTTGGGTAAAAAGTTCGATAAGGCAGTGTTTCCCGGAACTCAGGGAGGTCCATTGGAACATGTGATTGCTGGTAAAGCTGTTGCGTTTGGGGAAGCCTTGACCCCAGCATTCAAAACCTATTCTGCCCACGTGATTGAAAATGCTAAGGCTTTGGCAACGGCACTGCAAAACCGGGAGTTAAAAATTGTTTCTGGTGGTACAGATAACCATGTATTACTGGTAGATTTGCGCTCTATTGGTATGACAGGTAAGCGAGCTGACCAACTGGTGAGCGGTGTCAAGATTACAGCTAACAAAAATACTGTTCCCTTTGACCCAGAGTCGCCCTTTGTCACCAGTGGCTTGCGCCTAGGTTCCCCAGCCATGACTACCCGGGGCATGGGAGTGGCAGAATTTACTGAGATTGGTAATATTATTGCCGATCGCTTACTGAATCGAGAGGATGAGCAAGTGGCAACTGAATGTCGTCAGCGTGTGGCAAAGTTATGCGATCGCTTTCCTCTGTATCCCCATCTGACCACTCTTGTACCAAGTTTGGTCTAAAGGTTGAGGGTTGACAGTTAAGTGTCAGCATGACACCTACAGTAGGGTGACCTAATAATCCACCCTACTGTAGACTTACTTGGTAAGTCCTGTTCCTCAGTATGTGTTAAAGTACAAAAGCTATTGTGGAATTAATATGTAAAACTGTTAGTTAAAATTAAGCAGAAAGTACCTATCAATTGATTTGATTATTTTAAAGTTAAAATAACTAAAAAAATAGTGGTTGAAAAAAAGTTTTCGAGATTAGAGAGTAAGTAAGAGTAATAAAAACTGGTATTTATTTTAAACTGATATTAATTTTGAGTATTCGAAGTTACATAAAAAA
>NZ_JAAHIG010000570.1:0-3986 GCF_010692305.1 Moorena sp. SIO4G3
AAAGGCTCCACTCTCCTAAGGCGCGCGTCTCTGGCCTTAATCATAAAGTTTTAACCCTTTTACCCATAGCCGACCAACCATAAAGGCTGCCTTATTTTTGCGGTAACTTCTGACCCGGTTTAAAAACGCGGGGCTTTCAGCCTTGGGAATTCCGTAAAGTCATCTATCTAATAGTAATTCTTCCGGATCTCAATCCCATCAATCAGAAGAAATAAATGGTAGATGCACCCTAATAATTACCCCTGAAGCTCACGGTTCAGGGGATTTTTTTTTAGGTGCGCTTTCCGTAGGCGAATTAAATTCGCCACGGGTCGCACCTGTAGATGTTGATATCAGCGTCTCAGCTGGCTGTTGGCTAAGAGTAAATTTATTCCGTGGGTTTTGTTATTGATTGACTAGTAAATTGACTAGTAATCCTTCCGGATCTCAATCCCATCAATCAGAAGAAATAAATGGTAGATGCACCCTGATAATTCCCCCTGAAGCTCACGGTTCGGGGGATTTTTTTTTAGGTGCGCTTTCCGCGTCTAATTATTAAATTCGCCACGGGTCGCACCTGTAGATGTTGCCATCAGCGCTTCAGCTAGCTGTTGGCTAAGAGCAAATTTCTCCCGTGGGTTTTGTGATCCATCGAATAGTAATCCTTCCGGATATCCATCCCATCAATCAGAAGAAATAAATGGTAGATGCACCCTGATAATTACCCCTAGGCTCAACGGTTTGGGGGTTTTCTTTTGGAACAGCTGTCCAATTGCGATCAAAGCTAATAGTTACCAGAGACATTCCGGCAATTTTTTCGACTATTTTATTGGTCATAGTTCCGGAGATTAGTAAAGTAACTAAGAAGAAAGAAATTAGATGCAACCTGATCAACACCCCTGAGATCTGATCGGGAGTTTTTTAGCAGTAGATCAACTGCGATCTATGTCACTAGTTACTAGAAGCACCGTCTAAGAGTGTTTTTCAAGCATTTACTTTTTTGCAGATCAATTGCGATCTATGTCACTAGTTACTAGAAGCACCGTCTAAGAGTGTTTTTCACCCATTTACCTTTCTGAGTGCGGTTCCGATGTTGATGCTCTCACCGCCTAGAGCAAACTTCCTTATTATAAGGCTACATTGATGGGATTGACCGTAGATCACGCTACGCTATCGATGATTACTCAGAAAAGAGTGAGTGCCAACTAAATTCGCGCGTTAATCGTTTTTAATCCCAGCTCTGAAGAGACTGGGTTTTCAAACTTCGCGCTTACTTGTGATCAAGTATCCCAGCTGTTAACAGCCAGAAATTTGGTAGTTTTTAGAATTAGTCCCAACCCAATATATCATAGCTAATCTGCTAACCAATAGCTATGGCTTGGGAGAAAATGGTACACCTAGACTATTTACCCTGGAGTAGGAGACGCTCCTCTATTTAATTGACCGACTACCCACTGATAAGTTCCATGTGCCAGCAAGTCCTTCACTAGTTCATAAGTAACGCTATAGTTAGACCTTGGCACGGTCAGTCAAAATTTCGTAGCCATCAGTTGTTACCAAAACCGTATGTTCAAACTGAGCGGATAGAGAATTATCCACCGTAACGACTGTCCAACGGTCAGATAGGGTGCGTGTGAACTTAGTACCAGCATTCAAAATTGGCTCAATCGCCAAAGTCATCCCAGCACGGAGCTTGACATTGGGCAATTCGCGGGTGCGGAAGTTGAACACTGAGGGGTCTTCGTGTAGATTTCGCCCCACACCGTGACCCGTATAATCCTCCACGATACTATAGCCATAAGTTTGGGCATGGTCTTCAATCGCACCAGCAATGTCTAGCAAGTAGTTCCCTGCTTTCACCTGTTCGATGCCCTTGTAGAGGGTTTCATTTGCCACCCGAATTAATTGACTAGCTTCTGGTTTGACCTCTTCAATCGCAATAGTAATGCATGAGTCTCCGTGAAATCCCTGATAGTAGGCACCTGTATCAACTTTCAACACATCACCACTGCAAATTACTTTCTTAGGACTAGGAATACCATGAACTACTTCGTGATTAAGGCAGGTGCAGAGCGAAGCAGGAAAGCCGTAGTAGCCTTTGAAACTTGGGGTTGCCCCCATCTGACGGATCCGCTTTTCAGCATAGGCATCTAAATCCGCTGTACTCATTCCTGGCTCAACCATCTCAGAAATTTCTTTGAGTACTGTTGCCACAATAGTTGCTGCCTGCCGCATGATCTCAATTTCACGCTCAGATTTGATTTCAACCCGTCGGCGTTTTTTCTTGGGACGGGAGGGATTAGTGGCACCGGAAAGCAGGTTACTTAGAATGTTCATTTGATAATTATTAGTTAATAAAGAATTATTAAAGAATTATTATATCTTTCGATTTTCTGTCTATTTTCGATTCGTAGCTCTATTGAGTAAAAATTCCTAGCAGGATGGTCTCCAACACTTCACTAAGAAGAGGATAAATCCCCTCTTTCAACAAAGAGCTATTCCAGTTAACCACAACTTGACATTAATGGTCGATTTTATTTATAATACAGATATCGGAATAGTTAATAAAACAAGGTTTAAAGTTAACTGATGAATAAGTGCGTTTGTACTACTGAAGCAGCATCTCTGTTAGGAATATCATCAAGACGATTGAGACAACTCCTTCAAGACGGTCGCGTCCGGGGTGCCTATAAAAGCGGCAAATTTTGGATTATTCCTCTGTTCAACCATTTACCCCAAATCATCAAGGCCAGCCGTGGCCCAAAGGGCAAGTGGCGTAGAAGTCGTCCTCCGGCTCTAGCTAAGATCAATGTCAATCGCAATCGCATTGGTAGCAACAACACTAAACGTCCCCAAGAGCGTCAGCCAGTGATTTCAGTAAAACGAAGCGGCAACAATCTATACGGCAACCAGGTGGAAATTCTTGGTCCGTGTCGGATTGTTTATCAACCGGATAACCCTCTTGATTGTGGGGCTCGTCTGTGGATCGAAACCTTTAGTGATATTCACTTTATCGGTAGGAGTTTTCCGGCCACTGCCTAGTAGAAGGTAGGGTTATATTTACCTTTTTCCTGTTGCGTTTTTCCATAACAACACACTGCCTATACCTAGGATGACTAAGGCAAAAATCCCTACGGGCAACCACCACTGTAATAGTTGAGGCTCTGATGGTGTAGCATTCTCGAAGGATTCTGAGAAGGATTCTGAGTGCTGGTTAAATTCAGGTTCAGTGTCAGGAGTTGGGACAGTCGCAGTTTTTTTCCCAGGAGTGACTGTAACGTCGTACTTGATCTCAAATGGCTTAAAACTAGCTCCTGATTTAGGAGTACCGCTTAAAACTAACTCATAGACTCCCGCTTTAGGAAAGACTAGATCAGCTCCAGGAATACCTTGATATTGTTCGGCTGATATAGCTTTAAGCTGTGGCTCAAGGATGGGGGAATTCCCTTGGTCTGATGAGGATTTAGAGTAAACCACTAGTTGACAGTCACATTGCTCTAGGGGAATGAGTTGGCCCCCTTGGCGAGTAAGGGCAAACCATGCTAGAGCAGGTTCTCTAGCTCGAGGATTGTGATTAGGTTCAATGTGGAAGGTAGCACCGACATCGGCAGATGTTTTGATGTTGTGAGAAATTATCGGAAAATACTGCTGATTTCTGAGTGCTAAGTTTTCCGTAGAGGAAATGTTTGATGGCAGTTGAATGGTCATGGGGGTTAACTATTAATGCTAAAATTTCTTCAAAGATGCTCTTAGCTCCTTACCAGAAAATGCCGGAGATACATAGGATATCGAAGATCATAAATGAATCTTTTGATTATAAATTGCTATAAGTTCACAATAAGGATAAATGACTAATGATAATATTTATCATAGTTTACAGTTAATGAACATAAGCACGGAATGGTTTTAGATTTGCTGCCGCTTTATTTTGCTCTAATTCTTTGCAAAACAGTAATGCCTAACAGCAAAATGATACCCCCTGTCGTGGCATAAATCACCCTAGGAGA
>NZ_JAAHIG010000571.1:0-3981 GCF_010692305.1 Moorena sp. SIO4G3
CTTCCGGTCATGAACCCACTGATACTGACCCTGGAATTGCCACTAGCCAAGGGGACTATTCCCTAGAAAATTATATTCTCAGCCAAGACAAGTATCAGATCGAGTTGCTGACTAACTTGGATCAGGTGCCGGAGTATGGTGCGATCGCAATCGTAACGTTTCCTAAACCCCTGAAAGGTTCTGGTTTCCCAGCAAGGGTGTTCGCAATTATTCCGTAGTAAGGCAAGAGGCAAGAGGCAAGAGGCAAGAGGCAAGAAATTATATAGGAATTTTTGGTGGCGATGCAGCGCGGTCTTGAGGAACTGCCCTGGTTTCCCCCACTCGCGCTTTGCATCAAGACAAGGTCAAAAACTCTAAGCCCTATATATATTTAGGAAGCTTTGGTAGATTCATGTTCTTGATGCAGCGCGGTAAAATAATTCTATGGGAAGAGATTATTGGTGACAATTTAAGTTTGTTTGCTATTTGTAAATCATGTTGTTACAAAATATTACTAAATCTCAAAGTGAAGGACACACTAGCCTGAGCTTGGTGTATCTTTAGCCTAACAGTGAGACAGTCGGACTATTGAGTGAACCCAAAATAGCCATACCGAAGAAATCAGCTTGGTGCTGCCCCTATTGAGACGCAGCAGCCAAGTTATTGAACAGTTCAAATATTATCTAGAGCGGAAAACATAAATTAATCGGATAAAACATGAATATATTTTCCAACCCCTTAAAGTTAAAGTTCATAGGGGTATCTTTGTTGGTAAATCAATTACTGTTGATGGTGTCGTCTATAGCACTAGCTTACGATAATAATGTAGACTCAGACAAATTGCAGGTTATCAAATTAGAACCAGGTATGCAAGTTACCATAAACTATAAACTTGGAATGCCTGGGGGGAATAAGCTAGAAGAGCAAGCTTTTTCAGTTTATAAGCTTTCATCATCTGATAAGTCTGATGGTGATGATGCAGTTCGTCTTTGGCGTAGGAGTGATGAGATGAATTACATTCCATTCTACTATTCTAATGACGAGGATAAACCAAACTATTTAGCCATTGCCTATCATGCTTGGTCACCAAGTGGTTCAAGGTGGTTTAATTTAGCTGCGACAAACAAAAAATTAGTTGCACAAGAAGGGAATAAAAAAACTATCCATATTAGCTATCCCAAAGGTGGAGCAGCGAATCCTTCCCTCACGATAACCCTCGAAAGGGATCCACTCAAGATATATTAATGGGGCTGAGAGGGTTGAACTCTCAGCAATCCGAATGCACTCAAATTGGCTGCGGGCAAACTATATGCTTTTAGGTTCTTGCCGACGAGTTGGCAAGTCCTTTGCCTGTCTGAGTACGGGTAATAACTTTTTGAATACCCTTAAAGAACAACTCAGCCAAAAAAGTCAAGAATATTTTTCCTTAACTTGTCACCAATGGAAGAGGTTATCTACCGAGAGGCATATCTAACCTAAGAGCAGTAGCTCGATTGCTCAATTTAGAGGACACAAAGATGAAAGGGATTTTCGGTGCTCTACTCCCAGGACTGATCACAACCGGTTTTGTAGGCGCAACACTACTACCCGCTGCACCCGCAGCTGCTGGTGATTTAGTGACATCCTCCTACACTAACGCGAAGCGTATAGTGTAGGCTTCCCATTCTCGCAAATAGGTATTCCTGCCCAAAGCCACTTATCTAGGATTTCTCCCCCGACAGATCGACTACTTGACAGGCTGTTTCCATTTCCCGAATTGTCCACGGGTACTAATTCTAATCCTCGCAGTCTCACCATCTGAGCAGCGGCATGATCTCTATGGGTGATGTAATTGCATTCAGGACAAAAATGTTCTCTAACGCTCAAATCTTTCTTCACTGTAGCCAGACACTCAGGGCAAGTCTGACTGGTGCCACGGGGGTCTACTCGCACTAAATAACACCCACGTTTGAAAGCTACCCATTTGAGGATATCTAAGAATTGACCAAAAGATGCATCAATGCAGTCTTTTCTTAGCATTCCACGATTAAGCCCTATTGTATTTAGATCTTCTGCAAAAATTGTCTGAGCTTGATCACAAAGCAAATGCGCTGTTTTTAGATGGAAGTCTTTACGAGAATTCCCTATTTTTTGATGTAGTCTGGCCACCTTCAGTTGTGCCTTTTCCCAGTTATTAGAGCGCTTTTTCTTTCTAGCTGCTCTACGTTGCAGCAATTTCAGCTTGCCTTGTAGTGACTTGAAAAACTTAGGTCGCTCAACTGTGAAACCATCTGAAGTTGCCAGAAATTTCTCTAACCCAAGGTCGATCCCAATTGCCCTGCCTACAGCCGGGTTATTAGGAATATCGATATCCAATGCTATCGATATGACAACATACCATTGTGTCTGTCTAGCCTTGGCTAATACTCTCACCTGTTTGACCTGGAATCCTAATGGTATTTCTCTATGAAGTCGGATCGGAACTAGGCCAATTTTAGGAAGCTTGATCTGTTCGTTTTTTACTGGATTTGACTTGAATTGCGGAAATAAAAATGACTTGTATTGACCTTTCTTTTTAAACCTTGGAAAACCAAACCCTCGCTTACTCATTGCTTCCCATGAATCATGCAACCTTCTAACAGTTGTCTGCAATACCTGGGAATGCACCCTTGACATAAGCGCATTGGTTTTCTTGGCTTTGGGCAGGTTGTTTTGCTGGCGATGGTAACTGGGGAATGGTGTATCAGCAGGAATTATGTACTCACTCTGTATTGAACACCTATCTACAGAACATTTACGACTTGCGATCCAGTCTTTTAACTCTCTCAATGAGTAGTTATAAACTCGCCTACAAGTCTCAAGCCATTCCTTCATGATCTGTTGTTGATCTTGGCTTGGGTAAATTCTGTATGTATAGTTGATCCTCAACATATTCTTATTCTACCACAGAAAAAGACAATGGTAAATACAAGTTATGAGGGTTCAATGCCCTCATAACTTGTCTGGGGGAGTCCATGTATCCCGCCACTAAAGCTTTGCCTATAGTGGGGGACTTATAGCTCCCCCAGACCCCCTCACTAGTTAACCCAAAGGAAAAACCAATGGGATCGGCAGAGCCCATCCCATTCGCCCCCTACCAATTAGGATTCACTATCACCACTATCCAAACCATATGCCCCACCTCCAGGGGTCTCAATCACAAACACATCACCTGCATTCATTTCCACTACCCCAGTACTACCCAACTCCTCAACCGTTCCATCCCTGCGTTCCACATAATTTTTTCCCAAAGCACCCGCTTCACCACCATTTAACCCAAAAGGCTTCACCACTCGACGTCCAGATAGAATTCCTGCAGTCATAGGTTCTAGGAAACGAATCTTGCGAATTACGCCATTCCCGCCACAATGAACGCCCTTACCGCCACTATCGGGACGAATGCCAAACCTTTCCAAAAGTACTGGAAATCGCCATTCCAACACTTCTGGGTCAGTTAAGCGAGAATTGGTCATGTGAGTATGTACCGCATCTGTTCCATCAAAATCAACCCCTGCCCCAGAGCCTCCACAAATAGTTTCATAGTATTGATAGCGCTCATTGCCAAAGGTAAAATTATTCATAGTACTCTGAGATGCCGCCATCACTCCTAAAGCACCATAGAGCGCATCGGTTATGGCTTGGGATGTTTCCACATTCCCCGCTACCACTGCTGCTGGATAACGGGGATTGAGCATAGAACCTTCGGGAATAATCACCTCCAAAGGCTTCAGACAACCGGCATTCAGGGGAATATCATCATCCACTAGGGTGCGGAAGACGTATAGCACTGCTGCTTTGCATACCGCTGACGGTGCATTAAAATTACTATCTAACTGAGGCGAGGTACCGGTAAAATCAATCTTGGCACTACGGTTGTCCCGGTCAATAGTAATCGTGACCTCATTAATCTAAAATCCCATGAAGGCACTTGATTTAAACGCAGCAGCTGAAACAGATGCAGGGTATGGCCAACTGATGGCAGTT
>NZ_JAAHIG010000572.1:0-3956 GCF_010692305.1 Moorena sp. SIO4G3
GATTCATTGGAGCAAGCCGAAAGGCAAGCCTATTGGTTGAGGATACCTAAGAGCTGGGTGCGGTGAAAGTCGCACGCCCAGTTCGGAAGCGGAGGTGCCCTGGGTAATACCAGGCATCGACCGTAACCGAGAACTACGTTATTTCTAAGTGTTTAAGTTCCTACCTGGGGATGCGTAGCTAGTCCCCAGCTCTAGAACTCAGTTATTAAACAGACGTAGTTGAGTTAGGTCGGTGTAACTGAGAAAGTACCGAGAAATAACATTGACGTTCGCGAAGCGTGTGCGAAGCACTCAGCTAACTTTACCCTAGCAATAGGAGAAAACACAATTATGCGTGTCTTTGTACTCAACAAGAATCGACAACCTTTAGACCCCTGTAAACCTGCGAGAGCAAGAATTTTACTTTCATCAGGCAAAGCAAAAGTCTATCGTCGTTACCCATTTACTATAATTTTGACGGAGGAAATAAAGGAACCAATCACTCGCGAACATCAATTAAAAATAGACCCTGGCGCAAAAACAAGCGGTTTAGCTATTGTCCAAGGGAAGCGAGTAATCTGGGGAGCCGAACTTACCCATAGGGGCTTTCAAATACGAGATGCTTTAACCTCTCGCAGGCAATTAAGGCGCAGTAGACGGAATCGCAAGACTCGATACCGCAAGCCCAGGTTTCTTAATAGAACCAGACCAAAAGGTTGGCTAGCTCCTAGTCTGATGTCTAGAGCTCAAAATATTTTAACTTGGGTTAAAAAGCTGACTCGATTATGTCCTGTTACAGGAATCTCTCAAGAGTTGGTCAGATTCGACACTCAGAAACTGCAAAACCATGAAATATCTGGGATCGAGTATCAGCATGGTACACTTTACGGTTATGAACTTCGGGAATATTTACTTGAAAAATGGAATCGTAAATGCGCTTACTGCGGAGCGGTGGATACTCAATTAGAAATCGAACATATCAAGCCCAAATCTAAAGGCGGCTCTGATCGGGTTTCTAATTTAGCGATTGGCCGTAGGCCACGCTACGCGAACGCTTGTCATCCATGCAATCAGGCTAAATCAAATCAAGACATCGAGCTTTTCCTGTCCAAAAACCCTAGTCTCTTAAAACGCATACTAAATCAGGCTAAACGTCCCCTAGCTGATGCGGCTTCTGTTAATACTACCCGCTGGAAGTTGTACCACGAACTAAAATCAATAGGATTGCCACTTGAGGTAGGTAGCGGCGGATTAACTAAATTTAATAGGTGTCGTCAAAATCTTCCGAAAACCCATTGGCTGGATGCGGCGAATGTAGGAAAAGTTGAAACATTGATTATTGAAGTAACCCATCCTTTGATAATAACCGCCAAGGGGCACGGCACTCGTCAGCTCTGTAGAACAAATAAGTATGGGTTTCCCACTCGTCATTGCTCCAGAATCAAGTTTCACAAAGGTTTTCAAACAGGCGATATCGTTCGTGCTGTAGTAACCAAAGGAAAAAAGATCGGTACTTATGTAGGACGGGTTGCAACCAGAAAATCAGGGTCTTTCAACATCTCGACTAAATCAGGATTGGTGCAGGGCGTCAGTCACAAATACTGCCAATTTATTCACAGGAAGGATGGTTATGCCTATACAAACTAAACCCTGTCCTCCCTTTCCTGAGTGCCTGTCACCTGGGGAAACCCCAGGTGTTTATATGGCACGTCTCACCGCGTGCGTCAAAGATTATAGCGGGAGACGACCGGGAGGCAGTCAGGCTCCCTGCTCCCTACTCCCTGTTCCCGATTCCCGATTCCCGATTCCCTGTTCCCTTCCCCCAAATAGTAAACTAGAAACCAAACCATCCAAATCCACCAATCGATTCACTGTGACTAGAAGCCGCGAACCATTTCCCAGTCTGCTGCTGTATCACGCCTTGAAGTGGTCAGTGGTTAGCCCTTTAATCCATACCTATTTCCGGGGTCGCATTTATGGTGCTAAACATGTACCAACCTCGGGACCCCTGGTGGTGGTGAGTAACCATGCTAGTGACTTTGACCCACCGATTTTATCCAATTGTGTGGGACGTCCAGTAGCCTTTATGGCCAAGCAAGAATTGTTTCGTGTCCCAGTCCTGAAACAGGCGATTCGATTGTATGGTGCTTACCCGGTTAAGCGAGGCTCAGCAGACCGGAGTGCCCTGCGTTCTGCCCTCAATTGCCTCAAGAATGGCTGGGCCGTTGGTGTGTATTTGGATGGCACCCGCAGAGCCGATGCTCGGATTCATAACCCCAAGCTTGGTGCCGCCTGGATTGCAGCCCAAGCCGAAGCCCCCCTGCTGCCCGTTACTTTGTGGGGAAGTCAAGCAATTGTAAAAAAAGGTTCTTTGATGCCACAGTCTGTACCCTTAACCGTGCGCATTGGTAAGCTGATTGATCCTCCTGGCTCCAGTAACCGAGACGAATTGCAAGCTGTGACCCAACAGTGTGCTGCAGCGATTAATGCCCTCCATGATTTAGGACGTTGATTATGTGGAAGTAGGGAGTAGGGAGTAGGGAGTAGGGAACAGGGAATAGGGAACAGGGAATAGGGAGCAGTTACTGTTTGACCCGGTGGTGCGTTACGGGACGGGGGTTCTAACCAATGCACAGAGGCGGAAAATCATGGCCAGCCCGTCCCTCACACACCCTAGGTCCTACTTTTGCAAGAGGTCTATTACTTGATTCAGCAACGCCAGTTTATCTCGCTTTTTCGCTACCTAATTGCAAGGCTTTAGTTTGCGCTTGAAGATTGAGGTCACGCCTAGTAGACCGATGGCTAGTAAGCTGAAAGTAGAAGTTGGTTCAGGTACTGATACCTGCTCAATATTGATAAGAGCATATATTTGGTTTGGGTTTCGGGTAAAATCACCATTTACATAATTCGGTAAATCGAGGAATCCTCCTTGTCCAGGCTCTTTAAGTAGGGGATGTGTCCTAATCAATGCATCTTCTGGTTTTCCCTGACGAAAAGCTCCAAAAAATCTCTCTGGTGGATTGAATATAATTGGTGTAGTGCTTACATCTTCAATGTTTTCCTCCGTCCCCGCATCAAACACATCAGCACCCCGAATTTCAATTTTTTGAGGTAGAAAAACCCCATCGGGGGAGAAGAGTGTTATGGGGTCTACATCGCCAACAAAGCCATCATGGGAGGGAAGAACCATTGCAGCATAACTGACAGAGGTCTGAATAGTAGGATCGATATCGACGAAAAAGGAAAATTCACTACCTCCTCCAAACCCAAAAACGTTGGCAAATGCGATGCTTTGTAATCCATCCGGTTCCGAAGCAGCAAACAAGGCGGCCAAAGTGTCATCTGGTGGAGGCAGTGTAGCTCCAAAAAATGTCGCTAAGTTAGCTAATTCTTTAAATTCTGGAGTTATTAGCTCTAAACCAACAATTCCGTCTTCAGCAATAATCTCTAATGGGAGAGAAGCCTTCTCTCCAGGGGTAAAAGTATCAAAGCTCCCATCATGAAAACCAAACCAAAAAGGGCTAAAGAAAACACCTTGTTCCACCGATGTATTCTGTACTGTCACCTTCAAGCTTAGTGCTTGCGCAGATGTTCCTGTCAAAACAGTTAATCCTAATGCAATTGATGAAGCAAAAATAGAATTGAGTAGATTCACACTACTTTTAGTAAGTCTATCCATGTTCAAAAACTCAGAATGGTAAAAAATTCAGTATCAACAGTATTCTAAACTTTCCTATCTGTTTCGGTGATTAGAACTAGGTTTGGTTAAAGGCGGATTCAGGGGATGCGATCGCCCCCTAAGAAGCAGGGCTGTTTCATTCTCGCCAAAAATAGATGGGGAGATGGGGAGATGGGGAGATGGGGAGAATTTTGGACAAATAGTCGGAATTTTGGCCAAATTTATCTAACACTCATAGAAGGCTGAATCACGAATTGTTAGTCATTGGAGTTGCTTCCTCCCAACTAATTTGTCAGAT